>CAIXCO010000154.1 GCA_903917955.1 uncultured Chlorobiaceae bacterium
CTCGAGCTCACGCGTTGCCTGTGAAACGTTTGTTACAACCGGCCAGGTAATTGTCGGTGGCGAAGTCACGACCAAAGGAATTGTTGATATCCAGAAAATAGCCCGCAAGGTTGTCAGCGAAATTGGCTACACCAAGGGCGAATACATGTTTGAAGCCAACTCATGCGGCGTGCTTTCAGCGCTTCACAGCCAGTCACCTGATATCAACCGTGGTGTTGACCGTAAAGAAGAGATTGCTGACGAGTTTGACCGTGTAGGAGCCGGCGACCAGGGAATGATGTTCGGTTATGCATGCACAGAAACCCCCGAGCTGATGCCAGCCGCAATCCAGTTTGCCCAGCAGTTGGTCAAGAAACTTGCTGAAATCCGCAAAGAAGGCAAAATCATGACCTACCTCCGTCCTGATGCAAAAAGCCAGGTGACCCTTGAATATGAAAATGAGAAAGTCGTCCGTGTTGACGCTGTTGTTGTTTCAACCCAGCATGATCCAGAACCGGAAGATGTGAGCGAAGCTGCATGGCAGGAAGTTATCAAGCATGACATTATTGAGCATGTCGTCAAAGTTGTCATTCCCGCCAATCTGATTGACGAAAATACCAAGTTTCACATCAACCCAACCGGACGCTTTGTTATCGGTGGACCACACGGCGATACCGGCCTGACCGGACGCAAGATCATTGTTGATACTTACGGCGGTGCAGCTCCCCACGGCGGTGGTGCATTCAGCGGCAAAGACCCTTCCAAGGTTGACCGCAGTGCAGCCTACGCAGCACGTCACGTTGCAAAGAACATTGTCGCAGCGGGTCTGGCCGACAAATGCACCGTGCAGGTCTCTTACGCCATCGGTGTTGCACGTCCGGTGTCGATCTATATCAATACGCACGACACAGCAAAACATGGCCTTAACGATGCCCAGATCCAGGAAAAAGCTGAAGTGATTTTCGATCTTCGTCCGGCAGCCATCATCAAACGCTTCAGCCTCGACAAACCACAGGGATGGAGCTATCAGCAGACCGCAGCCTACGGCCATTTTGGACGCGATATCTTCCCTTGGGAAAAAACTGAAGAGGTTGCAGAGCTGAAAAAAGCCCTCAATCTTGCCTGAGAAAATCGCAACACACATAAAAATTAGATGACACTATGACAACAGTCTCAGAGGTGCTTGATTATAAAGTAGCGGATCTCTCCCTTGCAGAATGGGGACGCAAGGAAATTGAGGTCGCTGAAAAAGAGATGCCGGGCCTTATGGCCACCAGGCGCAAATATGCAGGAAAATACCCGCTGAAAGGTGCCCGTATTTCAGGTTCCCTGCACATGACCATCCAGACGGCTGTGCTGATCGAAACCCTTGTGGAGCTCGGAGCTGAGGTTCGTTGGGCAAGCTGCAACATCTTTTCAACGCAGGATCATGCCGCCGCAGCCATCGCAGTAACCGGTGTCCCGGTCTTTGCATGGAAGGGCGAAACCCTTGAAGAGTACTGGTGGTGTACCCGCCAGATTCTTGAGTTTGAAGGCGGAAAAGGGCCGAACCTCATCGTCGATGATGGCGGTGATGCAACCCTGATGATCATTCTCGGATACAAAATCGAGAACAATCCTGAACTGCTCGAAAAAACTCCGGGAAATCTGGAAGAAAAGGCACTCTACCAGCAGTTCAAGGAGGTCTTTGAAGAGGACAACCAGCGCTGGCACAAGGTTGCTGCAGAGATGAAGGGTGTTTCGGAAGAGACCACCACTGGTGTTCACCGCCTCTACCAGATGATGGAAAAAGGCGAACTGCTCTTCCCTGCCATCAACGTCAACGACTCGGTCACCAAGTCCAAATTCGACAACCTCTATGGATGCCGTGAATCACTGGCTGACGGTATCAAGCGGGCAACCGATGTGATGGTTGCCGGTAAAGTGGTTGTGGTGCTCGGTTATGGCGATGTAGGCAAGGGCTCGGCCCGCTCAATGCGTGCTTACGGTGCCAGGGTAATTGTAACAGAAATTGACCCGATCTGTGCGCTGCAAGCCGCAATGGAAGGCTATGAAGTATCCACCATGGATGAAGCCGTCAAAGAGGGAAACATTTTTGTGACCACGACCGGTAACAAGGATGTTATCACCCTTGAGCATATCAGGCAGATGAAGGACGAAGCCATTGTCTGCAACATCGGCCACTTCGACAACGAGATCCAGGTCGAGCAGCTCTACGCCTACGCAGGAGCAAAAAGGCTCAACATCAAGCCACAGGTCGACAAGTATACCTTTGAGAATGGCAACTGCATCTATCTGCTTGCAGAGGGACGCCTTGTCAACCTTGGTTGCGCAACCGGACACCCTTCGTTTGTGATGAGCAACTCCTTCACCAACCAGACGCTCGCCCAGATTGAACTCTGGACAAAAGAGTATGAGGTTGGCGTCTACCGTCTGCCGAAAGAGCTTGATGAAGAGGTTGCAAGACTGCACCTTGAACAGCTCGGTGTAAAGCTCACCCGTCTTTCAGACGAGCAGGCTGCATACATCGGTGTTCCACTTGATGGGCCCTACAAACCAGAGCATTACCGCTATTGAATTTTGTTGTGGCTTGAAAAATGACTGACAACAAAAAAGGCAACCTCTCTAAAAGGTTGCCTTTTTTGTTTGCTGGGGCGGCAGGATTCGAACCTGCGGATGTCGGCTCCAAAGGCCGATGCCTTACCACTTGGCGACGCCCCAATCATACGGTTCACAATGTACGTATATTAACATAAAATCACAAGAGGTTACCTTAATCTTGTTGCAAGAAAAGGGAAGGCACAAGGCCAGCCCCTACGGGCAGGGGTAAAGATGAGGTTTGAACATTTATCTGTATATTTTTCGGCATCGAAAACGGAATTCTATTTGACAATGACAAAAATCAAAATCTGTGGCATAACGCGGCTGGAAGATGCCCTGGAGGCGTGCCGGGCAGGAGCTGATGCGCTTGGCTTTAATTTCAGCAACGCGAGCCGGCGAAACATAACTCCTGAGCGAGCCCGGGAGATTATCGAAAAACTGCCGCCGTTTGTTCTGTCGGCAGGCATCTTTGTTGATCACTCCCCCGAAGAGATCAATGCAATTTGCCGCTTCTGCAAGCTTCAGACCGCACAACTGCACAGCGAGAACTACAGCCCGGAGCAGGCACAATCAATCACCGAAGCAAGGGTGATCAAGGTCTTTCGGCCTGAAGAAAATTTTGCGGTGGAGGAGGTTTTTGCGTTTGCAAAAAAAAGCGGAGTCAATGCGTTCCTCTTTGATGCGTACCGGGCCGATATGGCGGGCGGAACAGGAGAGAGCATTACACTCTCTCTCGCCGCACGTATCTTCCGTGAACTCGGCGACTCCTGTTATGCTATACTGGCCGGAGGGTTGACTGCCACCAATGTTGGCGAAGCAATCCGCCATATCCAACCCTACGGCGTCGATACTGCAAGCGGAGTCGAAAGCGAAGCTGGTATCAAAGATAGCTTAAAAATGAGATCATTTACCAAAGCCGCACGCGAAGCGCTCTGTTGACCTCAACAACCTTCAACGGCCTGCAACGGTTGCAAGATGCCCAAGAATAAGCTCTGAGGCTCTGTCAGGCAACTCAACGGTGATCAGGTGCCCGCATTTAGGTATTTCAACATAGCGACCCTTGCCGGTCAGCTCAACCAGTTTTTTAGTATTCTTGCAGGTCATGATTGCATCTCCCGCACCTGCCACAAAAAGAAGAGAGGCATCAACCGCCCTGACCATGTCAGGCACTGAGCCTGTTACCTCATAAGAGGTTATCTGAAGGGTTGTCTGTTCAATGGCATCCGGGGCACAAAGCCCGAGGCTCCTGAACGCTATAAGAATATCATGATGCGGAACCGGATTCTTGGCCAGCACAAGCCGGGCATAGACGTAGGCAGGGAACCACCAGGTCAGTTTTCGTAACATATTATTGAAAACGAACGGAATGATACTCGACGAAACTGCTTTGATAAAGGGATTGTTCGGCAACATGCCAAAATTAAAAAAAGTCATCGACCGAATAAGGCCGGGATTGGAACGAGCATAATCGAGCGCCACGAACGGCCCGAAAGAAAATGCGGCTATATGAAATCCTTTAAGCCCAAGCTTGCTGACAAGCTCACGCAGGTCATGCGCAAAAAAATCGATGTGGTAGTGGTTCTTGGGATCGTTATCCGACCATCCATGCCCGCGCATGTCGTAGGATATGGTCCGTACCCCTTTGCGGTTGAGATTGTTGACCACATGATGCCACCACATCCACCAGCAGTCCCAGCCGTGAATAAGCACAACCGTCTCTTTGGCATCTTTGGGGCCTGAATCGTGATAATGATGAACAATACCGTTCAGCTCTATAAAGCAACTCTTCTCCATTAACGAAAGCTCGTAGGTTGCGCGTTTAGCTGCAGCCACATCCTGCGATGCCTGCAGAGTGAGCTGCTCCTGCCGGTAAGTGGTAAATTTGCTTGTCGGGAGTGACGCTTGTTGTGCCATAAGATGAAGCTGCTTATGATGAGTGAAGATATGACACAATATAATCTATAAATGAAGAAAAAATGATTTATGAAACTGGAGAAGTGAGGAAAATCTTTTCACATTCACGCCGAATAATTTCCTGCTGTTGAAGAATCAGTTCCGGATCAACCGTAAAGTGGTTCAGAAGCTGTGAAAAAATCTGGATAGAAGTTTCAAATTTTTCGGTAACCACCACATCGGCACCAGCATGGTAAAGCTCCGCCACATCATCAAGCGTTCTTGCCCTGACGATAATGAACGCTTTTTTATTGATTTCACGAATCACCGCAATACTTTTTCGGATTGCCGTAGCGTCTGAAATACCAAGAACCAGCGCACGGGCATGATCCATTCCTGCACGAATCAATGCTTTTTTTTCTGTACAGTCACCATAATAAATCGGCTCCCCCCTTCTTCTCATAACCTTGACTGTTTCCCGATCAATCTCAAGCACGCAATAGGAGATATTGGTGGCATGAAGCACTGCCGCCACATTCTGGCCATTTATTCCAAAACCGATAATTCCTGCATGAATCTCTCCGGCACAGATAATGGTACTGTCAGGCGGACGCACGGCAGAGGAGGAAGAGTCCCTTGAAACAAGAGGAATAAAGCCGAGTGCTGGCACCACCTGATCAGCAATTTTCGGCGCAATGGCTATCATGGCTGGAGTGACAATCATGGTGACAACGATGATGACAAGCATGGCCTGAAAAACCTCATGATTGATAACACTGTTCTTCAAGCCGCTCTCTGCCAGCACAAAAGAGAACTCCCCGATCTGTGCCAGCGCCATACCGGCCATCATGCTGACGCGAAGAGAGTTACCGAGAGCGAGAGAGACCCCTGCAACCAGCAGCCCTTTCACAAGCAGCACGACAAGGGCGATGGAGACAAAGAGAGGCAGGTTGATCATCTTGACGTCAAGCATAAGTCCGACAGAGATAAAAAAAATGCTGCTGAACACCTCTCGAAAGGGATCAATGGTCATACTTATCTGATGACTTTCGTCGGTACTCGCAATCACCATGCCAGCAACAAATGAACCGAGAGCAAGCGACAAGCCGACCAGTGAGGTCAGATAAGCCGCACCGAAACAGATTACCAGTGCCCCGATAACCAGCACCTCTCTGGCATGAAGAGAGGCAATAAGACGAACTATTTTCGGCATAAGCAGCCTGAAACCGAAAAAAATGACCGTAGCAAAGAGCACGATAAGGCCAATTTTTTTACCCACCATTGCGAAGGAGGGGGCGGCATCGGGATTTAAAAAATTGATACCGATCATCAGGGGAACAATCGCAATATCCTGAAAAATCAAAATCCCCAAAGCAAATCGACCATGCTGCAGCGTCAGCTCATCACGGTCAGCCAGAATTTTCAGACATATTGCCGTACTGCTGACTGAAAAGGTAAATCCAAGAAACACTGCGGAAGAAAGGGTTATGGCGTTCCCTATGGCGAGCATGAAAGCGTAAGAGAGAAAACTAATGGCAAAACCAGTAAGAAGAAGCTGGACAACACCGCCAACCAGCACAATTTTTTTCAGTTTTTTGAGATCATCGAGCGAAAACTCAAGGCCGATCGTAAACAACAGGAGAACGACACCAAGCTCGGCAAGCGTAGAAATCATTTTTTGATCGTAGACTGCGCCAATACCTGACGGGCCAAAAAGAATCCCCGTAAAAATCAGCCCGATAACAGGCGGAATCTTCAACCGCTGGAAAACCAGAATAATAGCGACAGCCAACGCACCAATCAGCACCAGTTGACCGAGAAAATCAAATTCATGCATAGAGAGAGTCCCTCAACGGGAGAAAAGCGGCTTTCAAAAGATATATTTCCTTATTGTATCTTTATCTATGCAGAAATCAAAACATGATACAATTTCCACCCGGCTTTTTTTAAACGGGAATTTTTTCAAAAACAAGGCAACCCTCTTCACCCTCATGCCCGTACAGGTCGTCTACATTACAGCAGCACTTCTTTTGCTTGCCACCCTGCCCCTGCCTCTGCCCACCGACTTTTTCGAGCTGCTAAAAATCGTGGCCGCAGGAACCTTTGCATGGGGAGCCTACCAAAACTTTCAGCGTAAACTCTTTTTACTCCCTCTGGCATACACCATGCTGGCCATACTCTACAACCCGGTCATGGAAATTAACCTTGCAAAAGAGATTACAATAGCGCTTGACCTTGTTGCCGCAACACTCCTGCTCTCAACAAAACAGCATATCGCCCAATAAGTTACGATATGCTGTTGTATGCTTCATACCAGAGAAAAAAACAGGGAAAGTAGCCGTTCAAACAGCCAAACCGTTAGACCTGCACGTAGCGGGAAGCCTTTGCGCCGCATATCGGGCAATTTTCCGGCGGATTGCCAAGCTCGATATGACCGCAGAAAGGACAAAGCCATACCTCGGCTTCCTCAATATCCAGACCATTACGCACCGCTTCCAATGCTTTTTTATAGAGTTCGGCATGAACCCGTTCGGCCTTGAGTGCATAGCCAAACATACGCTTTGCGGGATGCTCATCCAGTTCAGCCCGCTCCAGCATCGGCGGATACATTTCGGTATGCTCAAAGGTTTCGCCCCCGATTGCGGTCTCCAGATTTTCAGCAGTTGAACCTACACCACCGAGAGCCTCAAAATGACCCGCAGCATGAATACGCTCAGCCTGCGCTGTTGTACGAAACAACTTTGCAATATTGCCAAACCCCTTACTCTCCGCCTCTTTTGCAAAGGCAAGGTACTTTTGGCTAGCCTGACTCTCACCGGCAAAAGCCTCTTTCAGATTCTCTTTCGTTGTTACCATAAATGTTCTCTCTTTTATTTATTATTTGTCAAACTGGCAGCTTTTTCAAGCTTCTTTCCAGTAATCATATATCCTGGTGATAAATCCGGGCACTAACAGTGTCATATTATCGAGATCCTCCTCCGTCAAATCATCAAAATCGTCAGTTATTTTGGCAAGAAGAAACATCGGCATCACAAACTGCGCACTCTCTTCATCCTCCAGAAAAGGTTTCCATGAAGCATGTGCCAGCTCCATCCCCACAGTAAATCCAAGCGCCCAGTTTTCAACGGCGAGTCTCTTCTCCTCCTCATCAGAATAGCCGTATTGCTCAAACAGCGGAAAAAACTCATCAGGATCTTCTTCAAATTGAAGCGCAATGGTGTTAAAATGGCGCACAAGAAAATCGCAAATCATTTTTTCTTCCGCTGCTGAAGAAAACGAGGGCTGCTCATTGTTCTCCTGATCCCAG
>CAIXCO010000155.1 GCA_903917955.1 uncultured Chlorobiaceae bacterium
AAATAATGAGTGAATCTGATCAAAAACGGGTGCACAGTGTCAATCTGCCCCCCGACAAGGTGATGCATAAACTGGTTTCGCTGGCCAAACGCCGTGGCTTTATTTTCCCCTCTTCCGAGATCTATGAGGGGCTCTCCTCCTGCTTCGATTATGGCCCACTCGGCAGCGAGATGAAGCGTAATATCAAAGAACTCTGGTGGAACTCAATGACCCGCCGTCACCAGAACATTGTCGGCCTTGATGCCTCAATCATGATGAACCCCCGGGTATGGGAAGCTTCAGGCCATGTAGCGAGCTTCAACGATCCGATGATTGACGACCGTACCACCAAAAGGCGTTACCGCGCTGACCACCTGATTGAAAACCATATCGAAAAACTGCGCCGTGACAACAAGGAAGAGGAGCTCCAGAGGGTACAGGGCGCTTATGAAGCTGTTGCAGGTGCAGAGGATTCGAACCGGGCACTCTACGACATCATCATTGCCGAGGGAATCAAGGCACAGGATACCGGCTCGGGTGACTGGACGGAGGTTCGCCAGTTCAACCTGATGTTCCAGTGCAATATGGGTGCCGTGGCCGAAAAATCAAGTATTGTCTACCTGCGACCTGAAACCGCGCAGGGCATTTTTGTGAACTTCCACAACGTTCGGGAATCATCACGCATGAAGGTGCCGTTTGGCATTGCTCAGATCGGAAAAGCCTTCCGCAACGAAATTGTAAAGGGAAACTTCATCTTCCGCATGGTGGAGTTTGAACAGATGGAGATGCAGTACTTCGTCAAACCCGGCACCCAGTCCGAGGCATTCGAAGCATGGCGGGAAGAGCGCTTTGCATGGTACACCACGGCTCTCGGCATCAGCAAGGAAAAGCTTCACTGGTACAAGCACGACAAACTGGCCCACTACGCCGACCTGGCCTACGACATCAAGTTCGAATTTCCCTTCGGGATTGAAGAGATCGAAGGAATTCACTCCAGAACCGATTTTGACCTGAAACAGCATCAGGAGTTTTCAGGAAAAAATATGGAGTATATCGACCAGCTTACCAATGAGCGCTACATCCCTTACGTCGTTGAAACCTCCGCCGGATGCGACCGCCTCTTCCTTGCGCTGCTCGCAGATGCCTACACCGAAGATACCGTTGACGGTGATGAACGCGTGGTCTTGAAGCTGTCGCCAAAAGTTGCGCCAATAAAAGCCGCAGTGCTGCCTCTGATGAAAAAGGGTGGGATGGGAGAAAAAGCCTCTCTGCTGCGGGATGAACTTTCAGAAGATATCCTCGTCCAGTATGATGAGGCAGGATCTATCGGCAAGCGCTACCGCCGCCAGGATGAGATTGGCACACCCTTCTGCATCACGGTTGACCATCAATCGCTTGAAGAAAACAATGTTACCGTGCGCTACCGTGATACTGCAACACAGGAAAGAATCGACATTTCGAGAGTACGGGAATTTCTCGCATCAAAAATAAGAGAGCTTTAAGCCATGCGTTACGATGTAGCAATAATCGGTGGAGGCCCTTCAGGAGCCATCGCAGCAGCCGTACTGGCAAAAGCTGGAATATCAACCATTCTCGTTGAACGAAACTTTGAGAATGTCAAACCCTGCGGAGGCGCCATTCCCCTCGGTCTTATCGAAGAGTTTCAAATTCCGGCTGAACTGATTGAAAAAAAGCTCTCAAAAATGAGAGCCCGCTCTCCAAAAGGAAGAGTTATTGAGATGCAGATGCCAAACGGCTATGTCGGGATGGTACGACGGGAAAAATTTGACCGCTATCTGCGTTCTGAAGCTGAACGGGCAGGGGCGACTCTCGCTGAAGGATTGGTTACAACAATCTCACACTCCGGCGACGGATTTTTAATCAATACACTCAACGACAAGATTCCTGCAATTCGTGCCCGCAGAATCATTGGAGCTGACGGCGCAAACTCAAAAACCGCCGAAGCACTCTTCTTTCCATCCAGCGAGCTGAAGGTCATCGCCATGCAGCAGCGATTCAAATACACTCCAGCCATCCAGAAATTCAGTGACATCATTGAAATCTGGTTTGACAGCGAGGTCTCGCCCGACTTTTACGGGTGGATATTCCCCAAGGCAGACCATCTTGCCATCGGCACCGGCACAGAAGACAAAAACCACAACCTCAAAGCGCTCCAGAAGCGCTTTATTGAAAAGATAGGGATAACCGACCTCCCCTATCTTGACGAGGCGGCTAAAATCCCGATGAAACCCCGGAGATCATTTACCCAGGAAAAAGCCATTCTTGTCGGGGACGCCGCAGGGCTGGTGACACCGGCAAACGGAGAGGGCATTTTTTTTGCCATGCGCTCAGGAAAACTCGGAGCAGAAGCCATGATTGAGCACATTAAAAAGAGGATACCACTGCATAACTATGAAGAAAAGTTCCGCAAACTCTATGCTCCAATCTTTTTCGGCCTTGAGGTTTTACAGTCAGTCTACTACCGCAACGACCGGCTCAGGGAGAGTTTTGTGGCAATATGCTCGGATGATGATGTGCAGCGAATAACCTTCGACTCCTATCTCTATAAAAAAATGGTACCAGCACCATGGTCGACCCAGATGAAAATCCTTTCCAAAAACATCTTCCATCTGATCAAAGGCTCCTGAATGCTGCTCTCCTTTCCCAACTGGATCATCCACCTCTCCTCAGCGCTTGAATGGGGAGTTGCTGCCGCCCTGATCTTCCATTACGGCAAAATAACGGGGCGGCATGATATCCGTCTCTTTGGTCTTGCCATGCTGCCACACTGGAGTGGCAGCTTTTTTGTGCTCGGGTATCACATTTCCGGCGACTCCATTCCGCTGCTTCTCGACATGTCGGAACTCATCAACCTCTTCGGCAGCACAGCGCTCCTTTTGGCAACCCTGAATTTGCTCAAATCGACAAAAAAAAGTTCTACCACCGGTTCTATGGCCGCGCTTGCCGCCATCATGATTGCCGGAAAACCACAATCCTGGCTCGGGGCAGATATCTTTGACGCCATTCTGCAACTCTCAAGCGTTGTCTATATCACCTTTCTTGTGCTGCTTGTGCTCCTCTACCGTCGTGATCGAACCATTTTTTCCGCGCTGACGGTTGCCGGCTTCTGGTTTTTGCTGATCTTTATCTCGGTCACCATCTTCTGCATGTACCTTGCCACCCAGGTGAGGGGCTATCCAACGCTCTCACATGACGACCTGCTGCACGGAGCCGCCGAAAGTCTGCTGAGCATCAGTAATCTCATGATTGCCATCGGAGCACACCGCAAAATCAAGGAGTATAGACGGGAGCAGTTGAGATGCGCTCAGTGATGAAGAATCCTTGAATATTGGCGTGCATCAGAGAGCACCTCAATGGCTTTTTTTACCGCCAGGTCATGGTCAAGTTCGGCACGCCGTGCAATATGCTCGTCATAATGGCGGAGAATCTCCACTTCGAGCCCTGCGACAACTTCCGCCGACTCTTTTGCAATTTCCTGCTCTTTGAGCCTGCCAATCTCCTGCTGAAAAGCTGTGATGTACTGCTGAACGCTTTCGGGACTCTCCGACTGAACATTCTTCATGCTCTCCTTCAGCTCATTGAAGTGCCGTTCAATCTCGGAGGTATAGACAAATTTTTTAGTACGCAAAAAGTCAGCAAACGATGCCAGAAGCGCAGGAGGGTCGAGCGGCAGCGAAGGCATGAGGGGGTGAGTGGAGCGATAG
>CAIXCO010000156.1 GCA_903917955.1 uncultured Chlorobiaceae bacterium
AAATGAGGCAACACGAGCGGGGGAAGTAATATCGAGATCAGGAAGATCGCAGAAAAAAAAGCGCTGTTTATCAGTGCGAGTCGAAATCTCCCTCAGCTCAGAACCCAGTTGACCCCGGCTGCCTGTAACAAGAATATTCATAAAAAAAATAAACGTTTAGAGTGGCAATCAGCGAGATGATGCCCTGAGAGAGAGTGTTGTCACGGGTTCAACCCACGATCAAGAATGAAGATAAAAAAATGGGCGCAAAAATAGAGCAAGGAGGAACCAAAAAGATACCCTTCACTCTACAGAGAGATAATCCTTCTCTTTTGTCGCATCCTCAATGACCGGAAGACCGAAAAAGAACTCCACATCGTCAACACTTTTCGGCGCAACCACTTTATTCTTGAAATCCTCCCTTATCCTCACCATGAGTTCAGGATGAACCGTTATTGATACGGGAGTTTTGACGTTACGAAATCCATAAAAAATAGCGGCGATAATCTCTTCACGAAAAAAATCACAACCCACCTCATACTTTGTTCCCATTTCCATCACTGTTTTAATTTTTTAAATATAGCTAATTCACGACCAAAACAACCCCACTTTGTAGGCGGCAACGGCGACTATCTATGCCGCGCATCTACTGGCTGTAAAGCAAACCTTGTCTGGTGTTAGAACCGAGTGCGAGCGAGAAGCTGCGTAGAACCATGGAGAGCTTGGGGCTACGCAGATCATAAAAGGAACATTCATAAAATTGATTATATTACGTCGTAAAATGTATTTGCTACAACTTTACAGAAACCATAATTGGAGAAGAAAATGAAAAAGATAGTTATTCCTGCTATGCTTTTCGCATGCCTTGGTGCAGCTCCTGCGTATGCTGCTCCCTATGTCAGCGGTTCTGTAGGTCTCGGAATTGCCGGTGATTTTAAAGAGCCCGACCTTGGCAATGTTTACGGAATGGATTCCGGTTTTGCAGTAAATGGTGCAGTTGGCTACGATTTTGACGGACTCAGGGTTGAAGGTGCAGTTGGGTATCAAAAAAATCATTATACCGACGAGGATACTCTTGGCTCATCACTCCTGACGGTTATGGCTAACGGCTATTACGACTTTAATGCTGGCGGAGAACTTAAGCCCTATGTTATGGCAGGTCTTGGTATTGCTAATCTGAACGTTGATGATAGTTTTGGTACAGACCCTTGGCTTGACGAGAGCTATTTCGCATGGCAACTCGGAGCAGGTGTTGGATATCAAGTTTCTACCAGCACTACCATTGATGTTGGATACCGTTATCTCAAGCCAGAAGGTATTGAATGCCCAAATCCAGCCCATTTGACTAAAGTAAGCTGGGAGAGCCATAACATCCTTGTCGGAATCAGGTACAAGTTCTGATCAAACACAAATTCCGCTGAACTTCGAACACTTTTTCCGCTCAGGAAAAAGATGGTCGAAGTTCAGCGGAAAAAACACCATAAACCCCGCTACGTCGCATAACCCGAGAGAGCTTGTCATCCGGCTAACCGAGCTTATTCGAGGCAAAAGCTATTTCCGGGGATAAATTTTCTCCTGCCGAAACTTCTCATACAAAAAAGTGTTGACCGAAGAGAAGGCGGGCTGCACGGCATCTTTACCGGAAACCCTGATCACCTCTGCCGGAAGCTGCCACTCTATGGCAAGGGATGGGTCATTCCACAGAATCCCGGCATCGTGCGAAGGGGTGTAGTAGTTGTCACACTTGTAGGCAAAAACCGCCTCCTTGGAGAGGACAACAAATCCATGGGCAAACCCTTGCGGAACCCAGAGCATCCTCTTCTGCTCTGTATCAAGCAAGCAAGTGACATGGCGACCATACCAGGGCGAACCGAGGCGCAAATCGACGGCGACATCGAGCACACTGCCGTGAAGTACCCGAACAAGCTTCGACTGCGTAAAAGGCGGCTTCTGAAAATGAAGGCCTCGAAGCACCCCATACACTGACTTCGACTCATTCTCCTGCACAAAGGCAATACGACCAACATGCTCCTCAAAAAAATCCTGCCGAAACGACTCAAAAAAGTAGCCCCGATCGTCACCGAACACTGTCGGCTCAAAAATCAGAACATCAGGTATGGCTGAAGGAATCACTCGCATAATCACCCTAAAAAAATATTAAATCAATTCACCCTCTCTGAGCAAGCAACTGCCGCAGGTACTGGCCGTAATGGCTTTTCATCAGCGGCTCCGACAACTGTAACAGCGATTCATCCGTTATCCAGCCATTTCGCCAGGCAATCTCTTCAGGACAGGCTATTTTCAGCCCCTGTCGTTTTTCAACGGTCTGAATAAAATTCCCCGCCTCCTGGAACGACTCATGGGTACCAGTATCAAGCCAGGCAAAACCGCGCCCCAGCATGGAACACTTAAGCTCCCGCCGCTGCAGATACTCCTCATTGACCGCCGTAATCTCAAGCTCCCCACGCTCTGATGGCCGCACCTCTTTTGCAATTTCGACAACACTGTTGGGATAAAAATAGAGCCCGACAACCGCATAATTTGATTTCGGCTTCAGCGGCTTTTCGGCCAGAGAGAGCACATTCCCCCCCCCGTCAAGCTCAGCCACACCGTAACGCTCCGGATCACTGACATAGTAGCCAAAAATGGTCGCCTTGCGCTCTTTTTGAACGCACTCGACAGCAGCCTCAAGCATCGGAGTAAAGGCGTAGCCAAAAAAGATGTTATCGCCAAGAATAAGCGCCACATCATCACTGCCGATAAAAGCTTCGCCAAGAATGAAAGCCTGGGCCAGCCCGTCAGGAGATGGCTGCACAATGTAGGATAGCGAGAGACCCCAGTCACTTCCATCCCCGAGCAGCTTCATGAACATCGCCTGATCTTCAGGTGTGGTGATAAGAAGAATCTCCCTGATCCCCGCAAGCATCAGCGTGGTAAGAGGATAATAGATCATCGGCTTGTCATAGACCGGAAGAAGCTGTTTTGACACTGCCCTGGTAACCGGATAGAGCCTTGTACCAGAGCCCCCCGCAAGAATAATTCCTTTCATAAGCCCCCTCTGTTTTTACAAGCGTTACCAGCCACTCTCTGAGAAAACACAAAAAAATACCCGGAGTGCAGAACACCCGCTAAAAACGCACAGAATCCCCAATGGCAACTCCGCTCCGCAACTCACCCACTCAGTATAAAAAAAATTATCCGTAAAATAGTTTATGAATGTACGGGGGGTTCTATCGCGTACTGCACCGGCAGTGAAAAGGTGACCGTAACACCACTTCCGTGCGGAGAGTCAACCGTAATGGTGCCATGATGTTTTTTGACAATGATGTCGTAGGAGATGCTGAGCCCGAGTCCAGTCCCTTTGCCCGGATCTTTGGTAGTCAAGAAGGGTTCGAATATCCTGGACTTTATCTCCTCTCGAAGTCCCGGACCGTCATCGGTGACGGAGCAAAAAATCTGTTCGGTAGTTGCCCATGTTTTGATCTCAATTTGGCCGGGAGAGCCTCTTTTTTGTGACTCAATCGCATGAGTGCTGTTGATAATCAAGTTGAGAATAACCTGATTGATCTGCGACGAATCGCAAAGAAGCGACGGAAGCTCCTGGAGCTGCAAGGCAATCGTGGCAATGTAGAGATATTCGCTCTTTGCAATAACAAGTGCTTCATGGATTGCCTTGTTGAGATCGAGTGACGTTAACTGCTCCTGACTGTTTTTGTAGGAGTAGTTCCTCATGCTGTGAGTAATGCTCTTGATGCGCTCTACTCCATTTTTTGATTTTTCAAGGGTTTCAGGAATGCTTTTGAGCAGATCATCAACATCGAGTTCCCTCTCTTTTGCACGAAGCAGCCCTATCTCTTCGGCAAAGAGCGGAAGCTCCTCTACTTTGTCGATGATACGGCGGTAATGGCCCATAAGTTCACGAAGATCGGTAAAATCATCATGAAGATTATATTCGTTAAGGATGATGAAATTGAGCGGGTTGTTGATTTCATGGGCAACCCCGGCGGCCAGTTGACCGATCATCTCCATTTTCATGGAGTGCTGGAGCTGAGAGTGCAGCTTTTTCTCTTTTTCCTCATTGATTTTGCTTTCGATAATATCCCACGCCTGATCGGCAAGAGTGCTTGCCCAAGTGAGTTCATTTTCATCATAATCGAAAAGCTTGTTTCCAACTCCAAGAATGGCCATTATTTTTCCGTTGCGAAGGACGGGAACAACCAGTTCACGCTGCAACACAACATGCCCCTTTGGCATCCCTTTACGATGCGATAGTGAAGGGTAATCGTTATGAATCACTCCCCTTCGCTCACTCACGGCGTCAGCCCATACGCCAGCTTTGGAGAGCGAAAAGAGAGATTCCCTTTTCCTGACGTTGCACATCCGCAGCATGGTCTTTGTCGAGTAGCTTTCATGAGAAAATGAAGCCTGATCATCCTCCATTAAAAAGCCAAACCCAAGAGAACTCTCGGTGAGCCATTCGACTTCGTCAATGGTCGATTGCAGGAGAGCCTCCACTGAACTGCTTTTTGCCATCTCAAGCAGGCGAATGCGCATTTGGGAAACCGTTTCGAGACGGTTGCGGAGGGTGACGTCATGGACAATATCGTAAACAAGAGAGCGTCCACTTCTTATTATTTTTTTACCAAAGATCTCAACATCACGCAGAGAGCCATCTGCTCTCCGATGACGGAATGACATGCTTCTCTGCCCCATCGTTTTCCATATCTCCATCTCTTTCTGGACAGCTTCATAAGAGCTGCTGTTGAGATCGAAGATCTTCATCACCCTCAGCTCATCAACCCCCCATCCATAAAAATCGGCGGCCGCCTGATTGGCGTCAATAATCGCGCCAGTTTCGGGATCAAGCACAATCATCACGGCGGAGTGATCTTCGAAAAGGCTCCGAAAGCGCTCCTCACTTTCAAGCAAGGCCCTTTCCAGCTCTTTGCGCCCGGTGATATCATAGAATATAGCGACCAGATACCCTTCCCGGGGGCTGTAGACTGAAAAATCATACCACTTGTTCCTCCCCTCAAAATACTCCTCCAGTCGACAAGGAGTTCCACTCTTTGTAACCTCAATCAGATTCTCCACAAATACGGGATTTGACTCGGCAATGGCTGGCATAACTTCCGACAACCGGCGTCCCACAACATTGTGCCTGCCGGTAAGTTTTTCATACCCTGAATTAACCTCTTCATGGATAAAATCAAACGCTCGCCCCTCTTCAAAAACTACCCGACAACAAAGGTAGCCGTAATAGGCGTTTTCGGTGATGGTATGATGATAGAATTGAGCGTTCTGCATTGGTTTGCTCCGGACGATCACATCGCTTTTGATATTAGCGGATAAAATTGGTTAAAACTTTTGCAACAGGCTCTGGCCCGGGGAGCTGGGCTTTTGTTTGCTCACGCATTTGCAGCAGCCACGCCATATTTTGACCAAGAAGATCCATGATCTGCACCCCTTCAGCATCCTGCAACACTTCGCCAGGAGTTCGGCCATGAGTGATATTCCAGTAGTTGGAGGTTGCAAGAATCATTTCTGAGTAAGTCAGATAGTGATTCAGACTGTCGAATGTAGTAGAACCGCCTGTACGGCGAACTGCGACGACCGCTGCTGCCACCTTTTGACGGAACAGGCCACCATTGCATCCTGCAACGTAGAAGGCGCGATCGAGAAAACATTTCATGGTGCCTGCAATACCTGCATAATAGACCGGGGAGGCAAGAATGATTCCATCAGCCGCTTTGAGTTGCTGAATCGATTCATTCACCGGATCAGTGGTTATACTGCACTTTTCATCCCTGTTTTTTGCACAACTCCCGCAGGCGAGGCACCCCCTGACGAGCTGATTGCCAATGTGCAGAATTTCAAAATCGATGTTGTGCTCCTGTAATTGCCTGCCGACTCCCATCAAGGCATGAAAGGTATTGCCCTCATTGCGGGGACTCCCGTTAACTGCGACAACTTTCAATTTCATTTTTTTCTTATGGTTATGAGTGTGCAGATGTTCCCGGCTCAACTCCGGGAAGCAAAATCTTTAAGTCGCCAGTATACCACCAAGATATTAATATATCAATGATGGAGATATTTTTTCCAACGGCAATGAAAAAGTGAAAATTGCACCTCCCCCGAGCGGAGAATCTACTGCAAAGGTTCCTTGATGTTTCTTGACAATGATGTCGTAAGAGATACTCAAGCCAAGCCCTGTTCCTTTGCCTATCTCTTTGGTTGTAAAAAAAGGCTCAAAGACCCGCCCCACAACCTCTTCAGGAATTCCCGGGCCATCATCAGCAACAGAGCAAAAAACGCTTTCAGGCGCGAGCCAGGTCTTAACCTCTATCTTGCCATGAGAGTCCCTGTTTTGTGACCGAATGGCGTGCGTGCTGTTGATAATAAGGTTAAGAAGCACCTGATTAATCTGGGCGGGATCGCAAAGAACCATCGGCAGGGTTTCAAGTTGCACTTCAGAGGTGGCAACGGATCGATATTCACTTTTTGAAATAACAAGCGCCTCCTGAATTGCTTTATTGAGATCATAGAGACAGAATCGACCTGTAACGTTCTTGAAGGAGTAGTTCTGCAAACCCTGACTGATGGTTGTTATACGTTCTATACCACTGAATGAGTTTTCAAGAGTTTCCGCAATAGTGTGAAGCAAATCATCAATGCCGATGGCTTGCTCTTTTTGACGAAGCCGCCCGACCTCTTCGGCAACCGAGGGGAGTGCTTCCACGTTTTCAATAATCCGGCGATAAAAGCCAATACATTCAGCAAGATCGTCAAAATCTTCTTTCAGGGTCGAGTGGTTGAGCGTAAGAAAGTTGAGGGGATTTTTTATTTCGTGGACAATCCCTGCTGCAAGATGACCAATCATCTCCATCTTCGTCGACTGCAAAAGCTGATCCTGAAGTTTTTTCGCCCTCTCCTCGGCACTCTTTTTGGCAATAATATCCCAGAGCTGATTGGCAATGTTCTCTACCCACTCAATATCCTTCTCATTATAATCATAAGGCTTGTTTCCGACTCCCATGATTGCTACAACACTGTTGTTTCTGATTATGGGCACAAGCAGTTCACGCAGTACATCCGCATGAGCCTCCGGCATCCCGAGGCAATGGCTAAAGGTCGCACCATTGTTGTGAATCACCGCCCTCTGGTTCTCTATGATATCAAGCCATGCCCCTGCTTTACCAAGTGGATGGTTCTCCCCTTTTTTTTCTGCATTGCAGATCTTCTCCACACTATGGAAGGAGCAAGCCTGAAGTGAAAGAGAAGCCTGATCTTCAGCAACCAAAAAAAGAAAGCTCATCGAACTTTCCATCAACTGTTCCGCCTCTGCCAGTGCCGCCCTCAGCAGCTCATCTCTCGAAACGCTGCCGGCCATCTGGAGCATACGAAGCCGACAGGCATTGACCTGCTCATAACGCTTGCGATCGGTAACATCATGAATAATGGAGTAGATCAGCTCTCGGGCGGCAACCTTGATACTGTTGCTGAAAACCGCCACATCACGGAGAGAACCGTCAGCACGCCGGTGTCGAAACTGAAATTCAGTTTGCTTCAACGATCGACTTTTTTCCATTTCAGCCACCACCATTTCGGGCGGGAGTGTATTGATTTCCTGAATATGCATCCGGCAAAGCTGATCAACCGGCCATCCATAAAAATCTGCTGCAGCCTGATTGGCATCAATAATGGCGCCGGTGACAGGGTCAAGAACCATCATAACTGCGGAGTGGTCTTCGAAGAGACTCCTGAACTGCTCTTCGCTCTGACGCAAAGCCTCTGCCGCCAGCCGTTCAGAGGCAAGCACCACCTCAAGCTCTGTTTTTCTCTCCTGCAACTCAGTGGTCATCTCGCTGGCAAGAGCAAGCGCCCTTTTTTCAGAATCGAGTGCAATTAATGCAAGCTGTTTTTCTGCCATGCGCAGGCGCTTGGTCATGATCAAAAACATCAGAATCATGTTGATCAGTGAGAGAAGCTGTACACTGCCAGCACTCCACCAATCGAGATGAATCCATCCGGCCTGCGTCAACAAATCCAATAAATAGAAAAGATTACTGATTCCAAATGCTGCTACATAAACAATTCCGTCCGGTTCTCCATTTATGACCAGGCGAAGACTCAGTAAACTGATAACAACAATCAGTACAAAAAGTCCGGGAAAGGTAAAAAGGAGCATCACATCATAAGAGCCAAAATAGAGCGACATGATGGCCAGAAAACCAAGAATGGGTAATACTCTCAAAAAACGGCAAATTCTGGGAAAGCTCGACTTAAAAATATGGATCGAAAAGAGGGAGAAAAAAAGCAACGTTGCACCAAAAGAGATCCCTGTAAAATAATTTGAAAACAGGCGCTCTGAATAAGGAAGCAGAAGGGTAAGAAGCCCACCCTGTACCAGATAATTAAGAAAGAGGGTAAAAACAAAGAGAGAGAAATAGAGGTAAATCCGGTCACCAAGGCGGATAAAAAAGAGCAGATTCAGGATGGCAATAATAAGTGCAATACCGAGATATGCGCTCTGGAAAATAATTCTATAGTCAGTGATATGCTCTAAATCATTATGGGTATGAATGGCACCTGCAAGGTCGATTGCACTGGCGGTTTGAATCCTCATATAGACCTCGACCGCTCTCTCCAGAGGCAGAGTGAGGGGGGCTACCAGATCAAAATTCCGGACGAGGCGATCAACGAGCGGAATATGGTCGCCCAAGGAAATTTCCTGCCAGGGGGCTGGCACCAATGATGACCCTCCACCCTGCGCATACACTTTGATATTGTCCATATTGGACGGAAGCAATCGTAAAAACGCATGGAGAGGAAATCCCTTGCGGCGGATGAGCTTAAAACGCAACCAGACAACATCACGGCTATAACCTTTATTCAGATATCCTTGAAGCGGCTTGAATCGAGAGGAGTGTTCCGGGGAAAGAACATCGGCAAGCAGAAGTTTCCCGTCGGGATCGACAAGTTGCTCCAGATGTCCCGACAAATCGTAGGAAGGTGCATTATTGAGCAGTACAGGCGATACGGCAGCATGGGCAAAAAAAGGAGCGAAACCCGTAAAGATCATGACAAGCAACAAAAAAATTGGAGCTCGCCGCAGAGGGAACAGTACTACAGGATCCATGCAGTTTAATCAGTAGAGAGAATAACTGTAGCACAAAACTGGAAGAGAACCTCCAGTGCACTGCTCGTTCTTTGTGAGGGACAATGAAACAAAAATAAAATATTAACAAAAACCAAAAATCAGTCGGCCACCTGAACCAGATCCGCCAGCTCGAAACTCACGCGCATGGACTTGCGGGCAGCCTCAAGAGCCGAGAGTGCCTCCGCTTCATTAAAGAGCTCCCAGGGTAGTTGGTAGGATGACTCATTGCCGTATTTTGCCAGCATTTTTTGATATGAGTCGTATGTTTCAAGCTCAGGCAAAATATCTTCAATCAATGCCGCAACCTCCTTTGCAACCGTCCCCTCCGTCACAAGCTGCGATAAATGTCGGGCAGGCTTGTGGGTCATAGCAGAGACGCCAAAAAGCATCAACACGGCAAGACCGCTATTTTCAAGAACAAGTATTGAGCCGGAAACACAGGCACGCCAGCGCTTGAGGGAATAATCCTGCTCTGCTTCATTGAGGAAGCCGCGCGCCAGTTCAAGACGATAGTCAATATCTTTGTGTGAACCCATAACAATCTCCTTTACATTAAGCAGCCTGCTGCAAGCGCTACATTATGAAGAATAATAAAAAAAGAGCAATTTCTCTCCCATCCGGGATGAGCCTACCACCCGGAAACAACCCTGTCGAAAATTTGATCGATAATCTGGCCAACGCAACTGCGCATTGCCTCCTGCTGGGCAATGGCACTGCCTGTTCGATAATCGGAAAATCCGACAAATGATTGTGCAAAGAGTTGCGTTTTTTTCATCCGGTCAACCATTTTGACCTGCACAACAAGCGTTACCCGGTTCGTCATGGCCCGCTCGGTTGTGCTCGACAATTGGCTTGGAGCATCAGAAAAAGAGGTGATCGTCCCTTCAAGCAGTGCATCGGCACGGGCCATGGAGGGCGTCAGGCGAAGTGCACTTTGCGCTTCGATTTTGTTGGAAATCCCGCCGGTAATATCCCCCCTGAATTGCGCTATACCGGCACCGGAACGATCTTCAAAAACCGGGATTGCAATGGTTTTAAGGTGCACAGGCAGCGATGAGCCTGTAAAGCTGTAACAACCCTGAAGGGTCGCAAAAACAAGAGCAAAAAAGAGAGAGAGGGTAATTTTCGGCATGGCGATCCTTCTGCGTTAATAGGTTCGACGATCAATCCTCTTCGTTATTTTACGGAAGGGATAGGTCATGAGCAACCATTTTTTTTTTCTTCCGTTCAGAGCCGAAAGGTAGAGGCCGGTTTTAGAGTCGCTCCAGTCAGAAGCGAGTTGTACTGCAAGCGATGCCGCAACCGATGGCGGCTGGGCAAAAATATCAAGAACCGTACTGAAGGTAGCCAACTGCCGTGAAAGTTCCTGCGTCGGGTTCTCTATACTGACCATACCGGTACGCACCAGTCCGGGGTGAAGCAACATGACAGATATGGCCGTATGGCGGTACTCACGGGCAACCGCAAAGGTAAAACGGGCGATGGCCGCCTTGGAGGAGCCATAGGCGCTCATCCAGGGGGTATTTGAGCCGCTGTCGGTACCGGAACCGGCCATATTGATGATCTTTCCTGGAATGTTTTCGCGGAGAAAATAGCTGATTGCGGCACGGCATCCATTATAGGTGCCTTTAAGATTGGTGTCAATGACCTTTCCCCACACGTCAGGATCGCTTTCAGTAATATTCTGGAAGGGATCGGAGATGCCCGCATTATTGATAAAACAGTCAATACGGCCAAATCGGGCGACTGCCTCAGCAATCAGACGCTCCATATCTGAAATTGACACAACGTCGCACAGACAGCCATAAGCGCTGCCTGCGGAAAACTCTGCAACCGCCGCCTCAACATTGAGTGCCGAAGAGGAGGTGATTACCACTTTTGCCCCCTGGCGCACAAACTCATGGGCAATGGCTTTCCCAATACCTCTGGTAGAGCCAGTAATAACAGCAACTCTATTGTCAAGTCTACCCATGCGCCCCTCTTCCTTTTACAAATGCACACTGCCTACCAATTACTGATAACTGATAACTGTTTACTTCTTCCCCCCATCAACCATTGCCTGTAATTCAGGCCGACCAACGGCATACCGTTCAATCGCTATCCCCTGCTCAATGGCCTCCCATGCCTGACGGATACTTGCGGCTCCCGCCCTTGGGCCCATAGGATGACCAAAAACCCCCCGGCCAGGCACAAAACCAAAATCAAAACTCCCCACCTTGCGCTGTACCGTTTCAAGTGTCAGCGCAGAATCACTTCCTCCAGGGACTGGAAGCGAGCGCTTGATATGACCCAAATTTTGCAAACACTCCGCAATATTCTCCTTTACCTCCTCTTCGGGAGTCATCATCCTGCTGCCAAAGCCGGGCATGATGATTGAATCGAGACCTGCAAGCCGCTGAAGCTTGGTCATCACCCTTGAATGAACACCATATTTCTCCATTCGACTGAAAGCGGCGATAAAGGGAAAATGGCCGATCAGAGGCACTTTCGTATGTCGAGCAAGCATTCTAACGGCACTGAGTCCAACCGGGAAGGCATTGATGAGCAGTGCATTTGCCCCGTTGCTGACGGCGATATCGTGCTGTTCAAGAAGCCGGTCAACCTCATCGGTGATGTTGGCCAGATATATTTTTGGCTCACCGGTCTCCCGTTCCGCCCGCACTCTTGCCTCTCCCAGAACGTGTGATCGTTCAATAAGGGTTGACCAGTCAACATCGGCAAGCATCTCGTCATCTTTGGCAATATCAAGCCCGCCAAGCCAGCTCTGGTAGGCAATGTCAGCAAACTGAAAGGGAGTGAGGCCGATATTGGGCTTCACCACCCCAAAAAAGATCGGACGGTTATAGGCCTGCAGGAGGTCGCGAATACCATCAATACCAAATTTCGGGCCATCAAAGTCCTTCAAATAAGAGTCGGGGAAGCCGATATCAAGCAGCTTGACCACCGGCACTCCGGGAGTAAAAAAAACTCCCTCCCCGCACACGGCAGAGAGCAGATTGGGCAGTTTGGTGCCAAAATTACAGTGAGGATGCGCAATGGTGACACGGCAGGCGTGAATCGGGCCTGATTCAAAATGGTGTACCGGATAACTGAGCGCCTCAAGCTCCCCCTCTACCGTCAGGCTGATCACCTTTGCGGCATACTTGGGGCGAAAATCTTCATCATGGCCAACGCGTTTCCACTGTGCCGTCGATTGTTCACTGCAGAAATGGGCAAGCGCAGTCTCAATATCTCCAACACACTCCAGATAGTAATCAAGCGTCAAGTAATCAGCCATGTCAAGCTGCTCTTTTGAAGCAAAAAAACCTCTTCTATCCTCACTATTCATAGAATAACATCATACCCCACCACTCTTCCGGCCTGGCCTGACAGAGCTACGGGGTGCCCATTAAAAAAATCGAACTCTTTTGAAAAAGACCGCAGCTGGCCACTTGAACCTGGCTGCAGTCGAACTGCATCACCCGTCAAAAATTACCCTTCAGCCTTGATGGTATTGAAATAATCAAAGGCATCCTCTGCACTCAAACCCTCATGCACCACCTTGTTGACGGCCTTCATCATGGCAAGAGGGCTATCGCTCTGGAAAATATTGCGCCCCATATCAACACCCGATGCCCCTTCATCAATAGCACTGCGTGACATTGCAAGCGCTTCAAACTCAGGAAGTTTTTTGCCGCCAGCCATGACAATCGGCACCGGACACGAAGCGACAATCGTATTGAAATCTTCAGGCACATAATAGGTCTTCACAATCTGCGCACCAAGCTCGGCAGCCATCCGGCAGGCAAGTCTGAAATATTTGGCATCGCGTACCATATCCTTGCCCACAGCGGTCACCGCCATAGTAGGAATACCGTAACGCAGCCCCATGTCAACCAGCCTTGTCATATTGTGAATGGAGCGGGTCTCATACTCGCCACCAATGAAGATCTGGAGGGTAATTGCGGCAACGTTCATGCGGATGGCATCCTCAATATCAACGGCAAGCTCTTCATCGGAAAGCTCTTTGAGAATACTCGGGCCACCGCTGCAACGCATCACAACTGCCCTGGTGAGGCTTGGAGGAACGGTGGTACGCAGAATACCACGAGTCAGCATGATGGCATCGGCGTAAGGCATGAGCGGAACGATGTTGACATCGGGACGTTCAAGACCGGTAGTCGGACCCTGAAAATAGCCATGATCAATGGCAAGCATAACCGTTTTTCCGGTGTCGGGACGGAAGATCCTCGACAGGCGGTTCTTCATTCCCCAATCAAGAGAGTGGGCACCTTTGAGAAAAAATCCGTGCGTGTTGACCGGAGTATCGAGATAGTACTCTTTTGCCTGTTTGTCTTTATCGTATTCCGCCATAATAGGTACTCTCCGCTTTTTTTCGGTTGTGGTTGTTGTTGATTAATACTCTTTCGTTCAGCGAAGTGCGGCCGCAATGTTGCCGCCATCCACTGTGGTAATTGAACCGGTTGTCCTGATTTCGAGCGCAAGATGGACAAAAGCCTCTGCGACATCTTCGGCGGTCACCTCAAGCTGCAAGAGGTTTCCTGCCATGTACTCCTTTTCACTCAAGCCACGGGCGGTTGAGCGAGCCTTGATCATCTCTGCGGTCAAGAGGCCGCTACGGATGCGATCAGCATT
>CAIXCO010000157.1 GCA_903917955.1 uncultured Chlorobiaceae bacterium
TTGATGAGATCAATCAGAAATTTTGGCGTTCCGGTCTCGAACCAATAGTTTTGGAACGTACGCTGGTTCCTGATAAAGAGCAGGATATCGTAAGGGTTATAGACCTTGTCACCCAAAAAGTTATACCCGTTGTACCACCGTTGAACCTGCTCCATATCCACCCCTTCGAGATAAGGGGCAAACGTGGTGTCCAAGTCAAGCTGGGTATACCCGCAGACATTGCCAAAGTCAGGGTTCAGGCTGATGTCTTCAAGATTGTTCAGGCCGCTAAAAAGCGACACTTTGGCGAATTTGCTCACTCCGGTGAGAAACACAAAGCGCAGATGCCGGTCGTTATCCTTGATTTTTGTGTAAAAGTCACGCATCCCATCCCGAATAATGAGAGCCTCAGGAATATTCTCAATATTGTCGAGAATCGGCTTGTCGTACTCATCAATCAGGATGACCACCTTCTGGTTATACTTTTTAGAGGTGCTCTTGATGAGTTCCGCAAAACACTGGTTTGGATCCTCTTTCTCCTCACAAGTAACATCAAGCCGTTCCTGATTGTCCTTCAGGATATAGAACAGGTTTTTGTGAAGGGTTTCCTGGCTGCGTATTCCGCCACTGAAACTGATCTTGATGACCGGATATTTCACCTCCCAGTTCCACTGCTTCTCAATCAGCAGTCCCCGGAACAGCTCCCGATTCCCCTCAAAAATATTTTTTAACGTATCAAGAAACAGGCTCTTCCCAAATCGCCGGGGCCGCGACAGAAAAACGTATTGATAGCTCTCAATCAAGCTGTGGGCAATCTCCGTTTTATCGATGTAGAGATAATCGCCTTCAATTATTTTACTGAACGTCTGTATTCCTACCGGCAGTTTTTTCATCGTCAACCTCCATTTAAAACATGAGCCCATCACGAGCATCAACTCCCCAATACATCAGCCACATAAACGCAACACTTTTTAACTACACGCTGAAATATAAAACTTTTTGACAGGAAAACAGAGAGAGGCAATCACGTCAAACAAACGACTCTCTCACTGCGCATAAAGGAACACCCCTGCCGTTGAACCCGGCTCATGGCAGGCTTTCATTGCCCTTCTGTCGAAAACCTGGATGCCATTTGCGAAATATTTGCTTTAACGTTGAGTGCTATTCGGTAAAATACTCTTTCATTTTGCGGAACAGCTCTTTTTTGCCAAGCAGTCCGCTGATCATGCCGCTGCGAGATGGGGTTGATGAGATGAACCGGCTTCGGTGCTGGGGGGGAGCTGGCAGGGTAAACTATTTTGTTTTACGAGTCATCGTGGATATATTTTGAGATGGTGGTGTTGAAAACAAAAAAAGGGTATGGAGAGCGCAAACGATCATTACGACAGCCCCTGGAAAGAGGCCATAGAGCAATATTTTGCAGAGTTTTTGGCCTTTTATTTTCCAGAAGCTTATGCCGGAATTGACTGGTCGAAAGAACATATTTTTTTGGATAAAGAGTTGCGGGCGGTGGTGCAGGATGCCGAGTTGGGCACACGCTTTGTTGACAAGCTGGTCAGGGTGACCGAGCTTTGTGGCGATGAAAGCTGGATCTACATTCACGTTGAGGTGCAGGGAACAAGGCAGCCTGAGTTTGCCAAACGGATGTTTGTGTACAACAACCGGCTTTTTGACCGATACGATCGGCCTGTTGCAAGTTTGGCGGTGCTGGCCGATGAGCACAAGATGTGGAAGCCTTCCTCTTATGGTTTTTCTGTGCTGGGATGCCGCCTTACGCTGGAGTTTCCAATTGCAAAACTGACCGATTACGAAGACAAACTTGATGAGCTTCTGGCGTCGGACAACGCTTTTGGATGGATTACGGCGGCACACATTTTAACGCAAAAAACCAGAACAGAGGATGAGGAACGGTACAAGGCGAAACTCCGTCTGTTGCGCATACTGTACGAACGACGTTGGGAGAAACAGCGCGTTATCAATTTATTCAACGTAATTGATTGGCTGATGCAGTTGCCGGAAGTGCTGAATAATAAGGTCTGGCAAGAACTTGAAACTATTGAGGAGAAAGAAAAAATGCAATACGTTACAAGCGTGGAGAGGATTGGTATCGCCAAAGGGCGTGTGGTGGGGCGTGTGGAGGGCGAAGCACGGATACTGAAAAGGCAGCTTGAGCGCCGCTTTGGCGTGTTGCCCGAGTGGGCAGCGGAGCGGTTAGTGAGTGCCAAAGAGGAAGAACTGGAGGCATGGAGTGATGCTGTTCTCACTGCTCCGACTCTGGATGCTGTTTTCCACGAATGCTGACCGGGCAGTGTTTCACAGGCCGCGTGCTGAACTCTAAAGGATACTCCGGGTATATAGAGTTTTGTTGAAGATTTCCCGTGTTCCGTAGTTCCGGAATGCGTCTTGCTGGCAGTCAACGCAAAAGGCGCTTTCCAGCGAGTTCGAGAACCTCCAGGCGAGTACTACAACTTCTCCCACTCAAACTTGCTGACGTTTCTTGCCTTGGGGTCAAAGACAATGCCAATCAGATAGCGGTCGCCACTATATTTCTCGTAGTATTTCATCCTCTTGATCTGCTCAAGTGGCTCTCCGTCGGTCACCTTGAATTCAAAGAGAAAGGTTTTCCCCCCGGCCTTTAGCGTCAAATCGATTCTCCCCTTGTTGCTCACATCCTCGGCGATGATATCCACCCCGATACTGGCAAAACAGGCATAGAGCACGCTGGCGTAAAAACCCTCGTAACGCTCAATATCATTGTTGGAGAAATTATTGTAGGCGATGCTTGCAAAAAGGCGCTTGATAACAGCTTCAAGAGCGCCAACATCTCCACTCCTCATGAGAGCAAGCAGCTCACGGCGGATCGGCTCATTTTCCGAAACGCTGGTCATCGATTGCAAAATATAATCGTAAAAACTGGTCTGCACCTCCATGTTGGGAAATCCCAACTCGTAGCCAAATCCTGTATCCAACGGAAGCAAGCTCTTGATGGTCAAATAGCCAGTCTGAAATAGAATCGTCTCCAGATTAAGATTTTCAATATCAAAGCTGTTGACAAGAGACTTATTAACTTGTAATCCATTAAATTTTGGGATAAAATAGCTGTTCTTTTTGATGAGATCAATCAGAAATTTTGGCGTTCCGGTCTCGAACCAATAGTTTTGGAACGTACGCTGGTTCCTGATAAAGAGCAGGATATCGTAAGGGTTATAGACCTTGTCACCCAAAAA
>CAIXCO010000158.1 GCA_903917955.1 uncultured Chlorobiaceae bacterium
CAGAATGAGGGTATTTTTGAAACACCGGCAGGGAGCCGGTAGCGCATAAAGCAGTTTAATTGGCTATAAATAAAAAGGTAGTGCACACATGATGGACTATAAAAAAGCTGGAGTGGATATTAGTGCGGGTGAAGAGTTTGTCCGCATGATCAAGCCCCAGGTTCGCCAGACATTTACTCCCGGCGTCATCACCGATATTGGCGCGTTCGGCGGTTTTTTTCTGCCTGATTTTTCGGCATACAAAAAACCGGTACTGGTCAGCAGCATTGACGGCGTTGGCACAAAACTCAAAATTGCCATTGAGCTTGGCCAGTATGAGACGGTGGGTTCCTGCCTGGTCAATCATTGTGTGAATGATATTCTGGCCTGTGGAGCAAAACCGCTCTTCTTTCTTGATTACTATGCCTGCGGAAAACTGACGCCAGCCATTGCGGCGGCGGTGGTGACCGGTATGGTCAATGCCTGCCGCCAGAATGGTTGTGCGCTTATTGGCGGTGAAACGGCGGAGATGCCGGGCCTTTATCAAGAGCGGGATTTTGATCTTGCGGGCTCCATTGTCGGGGTTGTGGATCATGAAAAAATCATCAACGGCTCGGCTATCAGGGAGGGTGATGTGCTCATCGGGCTTACGTCGAGTGGCCTGCATACCAACGGCTATTCGCTTGCGAGGAAAGTGCTTGAGGGGAGAATGGGGGAGAGGGTTCCTGGCCTTGATGGCACCATTGGCGAGGAGCTGCTTAAGGTCCATCGCTCCTATCTCTCTCTGATTGAGCCCTTTTTTGGTTCGCCTGATGTCAGGGGGCTTTCGCACATTACCGGTGGCGGTTTGATGGGTAACACCATGCGCATTGTGCCTGAAGGGTTGAAGCTTGATGTTGCGTGGGATGCCTGGCCGGAACCGCTGATTTTCGATATTATCCGTCTTGCTGGCCAGGTACCTGAGGAGGATATGCGGAGAACCTTTAATCTTGGGTTGGGGTTGGTGATGGTTGTTGAAAAAAGTGCCGTTGAGCGGGTGCTCGCAACTTTGAAGTCTCAAGAGGAAAATGCGTACATTATAGGTTCTGTCTCCAGAGTTTGATTTTCTTTTTTTGTTGAAACCGGGCAATAATCAGGGGTGTTTATGCTGACGTTACTGGCCATTTTGGCGGTGAGCTATATCATCGGATCTATTCCTACCAGCCTCATGGCGGGGAAGATGCTCAAGGGGATTGATATTCGCAATTTCGGCAGCGGCAATGCCGGTGGCACCAATGCCTTCAGGGTGCTTGGCTGGAAGCCGGGTCTTATTGTTACCCTGATTGATATTTTCAAGGGCGTTCTGGCGGCGGTCTCGGTTGTCGCCTTCTTTCGCCACCATCCGATTGGCGCTTTTCCTGACATGAATGAGGTTGCCTTGCGCCTGCTTGCGGGCATGAGCGCGGTGATTGGTCATGTTTTTACCCTTTTTGCCGGATTCAAGGGGGGCAAGGGGGTGAGTACCGCCGCCGGTATGCTGATCGGGATTGCCCCGGTAAGCATGTTGATGGTTATCGCCATTTTTCTGCTGACGGTCTATCTTTCGCGTCACGTCTCTGTTGCCTCAATGCTTGCGGCCATCGCTTTTCCCGTGATTATTGCCATCCGCAAATATATTTTTGAGCTTGGCGCCGGACTCGATTACTATGTCGGGCTTTTCGGGCAACCCTTCTCTATTCACGACAGCCTCGACTATCATCTCATGATTTTCGGGCTTGTTGTTGCGCTTGGAATCCTCTATACGCACCGTGCCAACATCAGACGATTGATTTCAGGTACCGAAAGTCGTATTACCTTTGGAAAAAAGCAGTGAGCCACTTCATACATCCATGAATATTGCTGTACTTGGAGCGGGAAGCTGGGGGACTACGCTGGCGGTGCTGCTTGCGAAAAAAGGGCATGAGGTTCGTCTTTGGGCCCATCGTCCCAAATTTGCCGCAACGCTGAGCGCTGAGCGTGAGAACCGTCGTTATCTCAAGGGTGTTCCTTTTCCCGAGAGGCTGCAGATAGCCCCTTATTTGGAGGAGCTGGTCTCCTGGTCGGAGATGATTGTTACTGCTGTGCCGTCGCAGGCGTTGCGCGAGACCGTTCTTCGTTTTCGAGTGCTTGATTTGAGCGGAAAAATTGTGGTCAATGTGGCCAAGGGGATTGAGATCGGGACGGGTAAACGGATGTCGGAGGTGCTGCTTGAAGTGCTTCCCGGTTTGCTTGCATCACAGGTTGCGGCGTTGTACGGGCCGAGCCATGCAGAAGAGGTCTCGAAGGATCAGCCCACCACCGTTGTTGCCTCCTCTTCGTCGCTTGCTACTGCCGAACAGGTGCAGGAGTTTTTTCACACGAGCATGTTCCGCGTCTATGTCAATACCGATATTGTCGGGGTGGAGATTGCCGGTTCGGTCAAGAATGTCATTGCCATTGCGGCGGGAATTTCCGACGGAGTGGGATATGGCGACAATGCCAAGGCGGCCATCATTACCCGGGGGATGGCTGAAATTTCGAGACTCTGTATCAAGCTTGGGGGCGAAGCGCCAACGATCTCCGGTCTTGCCGGGATTGGCGACCTTGTGGTTACCTGCCTCAGCCGACACAGCCGAAACCGCTATGTGGGTGAGGAGATCGGGCGGGGCCGCTCGCTTGATGAGGTGATCAGCCAGATGAATATGATTGCTGAAGGGGTTCACAGTTCAAGGTCGGTCTATGATCTGAGCCGCTCTGTCGGCGTTGAGATGCCCATCACGCGGGCCGTCTACGAGATGCTTTTTCAGCAAAAGCCGGTACAGCAGGCTATTCTCGATCTTATGACCCGCGATCCGAAACAGGAGCGCGACTGAACTGCCTACAGGTGCTTTTTGGGAAAGTCGTACCAGGCCAGTTTTCCGCCATCAGGATTTGCACTCTTCCATGACTCAATATCGAGCTCAATTTTAACCACTCCACAGGTGACCAGACTTTCGATGTAACTTCCGGCAAGCAGGTTTGAAAACTCTGTCAGCGTTGGGTTGTGGCCGACAAGCATGGCCGACTCGCAGGTGTCGGGGATCTGCTGGATAATTTTAAGCAGATCGAGGACTCCTCCCCGGTAAATTTCAATGCGCTGCTGGATACTCTTTTCCGGGTAGCCGATCGTTTCGCTGAAGAGTTCCGCCGTGGTGAGGGCCCTCGTTGCGGGGCTCGAAATGACAACATCCGGGAGAATTCCTTTTTGCTTCAGCCGTGCCGCCATGACTGGGGCGTTTTTCATGCCACGCTCGTTCAGCGTGCGGTCGAAATCGCCGGTACTGGCGTTTCCCCAGTCTGATTTGGCGTGACGGACAAGGTAGATGGTTTTCATGTTCGGCCGATGTGGTTACGTTTTTTGAGTTCCATGATTCTACGGTATGAGCAGTCGATGCGTTCTTCGGTAATGATCTTTTTTTGCAGCAGTGAGTGGATGATTGCGGTTGCTTTTGAGGCAATCTCCGGGTCGTAAGCGGTGTTGTTTCCAAAGAGCAGAATATCGACACCCGCCTCAATGGCCAACTGGATGGCCGTTTCAAGGCCGTAACGGTCGGCAATGGCCTTCATCTGCATGTCATCGCTCACAATCACCCCCTTGAAGCCGAGCTTGCCACGGAGCAGGCCGTCGAGCACGGCCTTTGACAGTGTTGCCGGGTAGAGCGGGTCGAGCTTGCCGTTAAAGACATGCGCGGTCATGATGGGGTCACGGTAACCGGCGGCAATGAGGGCTTGGTAGGGCTCCAGCTCTTTTTCCGACCAACTGTCGGTAATGTCGGTAAAGTCGAGATGGGTGTCGGTGGTTGAACTGCCGTGGCCGGGGAAGTGTTTCAGCGTAGGGATAATCCCCTCCTCACGATATGCCTTGCACGTGAGGGTGATGTTGCTGATGGTGACGGCGGGGTCGGCTGAAAAACTGCGGCCAAGTTTGCCGATGACCGGATTATCAGGGTTGACATTCAGGTCGGCCACGGGGGCAAGGTTGAGGCTGATGTGCATCGCCTTGAGCGTTCGGGCGCATTGCAGGGCAGCCGCACGGGTGCTGTCCGCATTGTTCAGCTCTCCAAAATGGGCGGCTGAGAGGCTGGGGGGAAATCCCCGAGCCGCTTTGAGGCGGTTGACCCTTCCCCCCTCCTGGTCGATGGCAATCAGGAGCGGGATTGTGGTTATTTTTTGCAGTTCAAGCGTCAGACGGGCGAGCTGTTCCGGGCTGCTGATGTTCCGTGAGGGGGTGTGGGAGGGGACATCGTAGTCGAAGAGCACCACTCCGCCGATATGGCGCTCCTTGATGTCCGCCGCGATTTGGGGAGCCTCGGCAACGCTGAGCCCCCGGAAGCCGATCATCAGCATTTGTCCGATTTTAACGGAGAGG
>CAIXCO010000159.1 GCA_903917955.1 uncultured Chlorobiaceae bacterium
CTCATTCCAGCTCTTTTTCTTGCGCTGTTTATGCTCTTCAGCGGAGCATTGCCAGTGAACGCGGCAGCACTGTATGAACCAGCAAACTTTGCGCTGATTCGCGGCGGTGAGTTTACGATGGGGAGCCCTGAGGGTGAGGTTCAGCGCGAGGGCGATGAGACCCTGCATCAGGTGCGGTTGAGCAACTTTTCGATGAGCAGATATGAGGTGACGGTTGCTGATTTCAGGAGCTTTGTTGAAGCAACAAGGTACCAGACCGATGCTGAAAAAGCGGGTTTCAGCTTTATTGTCTCCAATGGTGAGGTGAAGTCTGCGGACGGAGTCAACTGGCGTTATGGCGTTGCGGGCAGTGTGCGACCCCGGAGTGAAGAGAGTCATCCCGCTGTACATGTAAGTTGGAATGACGCCGTAGCCTACTGCAAATGGCTCTCGGCAACAACAGGAAAACAGTTTCGTCTGCCAACCGAAGCGGAGTGGGAGATCGCCTGCCGTGCAGGAAGCGGTACGCCATTTACGACAGGAGAGAACATGACGACTAATCAGGCAAACTATGATGGCAGTCGTCCCTACAACAACCATCCGAAAGGGCTCTATCGGCAGAACAGCGTTGCAGTCAACACTTTTGCGCCCAATGCGTGGGGTTTGTACAATATGCACGGCAATGTCTGGGAGTGGTGCAGCGACTGGTATGGCGAAAGTTACTATGACGAATGTAACGCGAACGGTATCGTGACCAATCCTGCGGGGCCAGAAACCGGTCAGGGTCGTGTGCTTCGTGGCGGTAACTGGTACGACAGCGCCGATTGCTGCCGGTCGGCTTTTCGCAACGGCTATTCCCCCGACAGCCGAAACTACGGTGTTGGTTTTCGCCTGGTTTTGGTTCCGTAGTCAGTTGGCAGATTACTGCGGGCTTTGCTGTTGGGCTATACTTCGCCGTCCTTTAATCTTGCTGCGGTTACCTCTCGTTTGTTGAGCCCGCTCTTATGCGATAAGCGGGAACTCTGAATGCGAAACTCTGGAGTGTGTTATAAGCTGTGACGGAGAGAGACAAAATCAATATATTCTGGAGCATGGGGGTATCAGAGAAAAAAATGGGTACAGACTATACAAGCATGATGATCGAGAGTATCGAAACAGAGATTTGCCAGGTGCTTGAACGGCACAGTGCCATTCGTCTGGCGCTGTTGTTTGGCTCGCTGGCTAAAGGCACTGCCCGTTTTGAGAGTGATCTTGATTTGGCGGTTGGTGCCGACCATCCGCTTGACGTTAATGAAACAATCGAACTTATTTCAGACTTGGCTGTCGTGACTGGGCGCCCTGTGGACTTGATTGATTTGTCAACCGTTGGAGAACCTTTGCTGGGGCAGATCATCGCCGGAGGAAGGCGAATCGTTGGCAGCGACACTCTTTTTGCGGAGCTGGTGCTCAAACATCTTTATAACGAGGAGGATTTTGTGCCTTATCAACGAAGAATTCTGAAGGAGCGCAGAGAGGCATGGATTGGACGTTAATTCAACAGAAGCTTGAGTCTTTGCGTCGCTCAATCCAAAGGGTTAAAGAGAAATGCCCCAAAAATGCCGCTGCGCTTGCCTCCGATTACGATGCTCAGGATATTCTTTCCCTGAACCTCACTCGTGCTGTTCAGATGTGTGTGGATATTGGAACACATCTTATTGCTCGCAGTGAGTTTCCCCCTCCCGCTACCATGGGAAAGACGTTTGATATTTTATGTGAATCCAGAATAATCACTGATGATTTGGCCGCTCGAATGAAAAAGGCTGTAGGATTTCGTAATCTTGCGGTTCATAACTATGAGTCGATTAACTGGGAAATCGTTTTTGCTATTGCCACCGCACACCTTCAGGATTTTGAAGAGTTTGCCAAATCAGTTGCACTACTCAATGACACTCAATAACGTATTGATTTGTCATACGAACATGCACGGCTAAACACAGGGAGATGACCATAC
>CAIXCO010000160.1 GCA_903917955.1 uncultured Chlorobiaceae bacterium
ATTTTCAAGGAGGATACGATTATATCGAGTGTGCTGCGCGATTCGCTCACTTCGGATGTTACAGAAATTGTTGCTAATTCACCGTTAATTCACAAGGAGACGCTGAACTATATTCAGTGGGCTGCGCCTGAGATGGTGAAAAATGTCACCTTCTATCAGGGGAAGCTCCCTTTGTTTGAGGGGTACGGGATTGCCAAGGATGTTGAGTCGATTTTTTCGCGCAAGGTGTGGCTCAAGTCGGGCGGTTATATCATTATTGAGCATACTGAAGCGATGGTGGTGGTTGATGTCAATAGCGGCAGGTATGCAGCCAAGCGGGAGCAGGAGGAGAATTCGCTGAAAACCAACCTTGAGGCGGCTCGCGAAGTGGTGCGGCAGTTGCGGTTGCGTGATATTGGCGGCATTATTGTGGTTGATTTTATTGATATGCTCGACCAGAAAAATGCCAAAAAGGTCTTTGACTCCATGAAAACCGAGTTGCGTAACGATCGGGCAAAATCGAATATTCTGCCGATGTCCGATTTCGGGATTATGCAGATTACCCGTGAGCGGATACGTCCAAGCCTGATGCAGCGTATGGGTGATCAGTGTCCGGCCTGCGGGGGGAGCGGCGTTGTGCAGGCAAGGTTTACCACCATCAACCAGATTGAGCGGTGGCTCCGCAAGTATGCACTTCAGAATTCCATGAAGTTTCAGCAGCTCGACCTCTATATCAGCCCGACAGTTGTTGAACCCTTGCAGAACAGCGATATGAAGACGGAGCTGAAGTGGTTTCTCCAGCACCTGCTCTTTGTACAGGTGAAGCCGGATGAGAGCCTCAGAAGTGACGATTTTCGCTTTTACAGCAGAAAAAATAATAAGGATATTACCGCCGAATATGGCGATATTTAACAGTAAAAAAGTAAAACAGCAGGGCGAGCTTTATGGGACAGTATGATGCATTGAGAGAGGCTATTTTGGGTTTTTCATCGCTTGGCCCGGCGGCGCTCTGGGAAATTCCGGAAGCGCGCAGAGTTTTTAACGAATTCAAGCAGTTGCTTAACGAGGGGTTGGTGAGGGCTGCGGAAAAATCGGGCGGAGAGTGGCAGGTTAACTTCTGGGTCAAGGAGGGGATTCTGCTCGGTATGCGCCTTGGAAGACTTGAGGGAAGCTATGTCTCGCTTGATGAGCATGGTACAGGGTTTACCTTTATCGACAAGGATACCTGGCCGCTGAAAACGATAACGATGGAGAATAATGTACGCATTGTGCCCGGAGGATCGGCGGTGCGCGACGGCTCTTATCTGGCACCCGGGGTGGTGATGATGCCTCCGGCCTATGTCAATGTCGGAGCTTACGTTGATGCGGGAACCATGATTGATTCCCATGCCCTTGTGGGGAGTTGCGCCCAGGTTGGCAAAAAGGTGCACCTTTCGGCGGGTGTCCAGGTTGGCGGTGTGCTTGAGCCGGTCGGAGCCCTGCCGGTCATTATTGAGGATGAGGTGATGGTTGGTGGTAACTGTGGCATTTATGAGGGAACCATTGTGAAGGAACGGGCGGTTATCGGTACCGGGGTTATCCTGAATGGTTCAACGCCTGTTTACGATTTGGCACGTAACGCCATTTATCGCAAAAGTGCTGAAGCTCCTCTTGTCATTCCTGCCGGTGCGGTTGTTGTTGCCGGGTCACGAAGAATCAAGGGAGATTTTGCTGCTGCACACGGACTTTCGATCTATACGCCGGTGATTATAAAATACCGTGATGAACGGACTGACAGTGCAACGGCTCTTGAAGAGGCTTTAAGGTAAAAACAATGCAGAGGAGCGGGGAGAGCAAATGGGAATGGGTGGCGGGCTTTATGGTAGCCCTCCTTCTCTTCTGTGCCTCTCCTTCCGCCGTGCTCTCCATGCCACCCGCTTTATCTGTTTCCGCTGATTCAACAGACAAGGAGTATTTTGAGATTGTCAAAAGTATCGATCTCCTTGGGGAGGTCTATCGCGAGGTCTCAAAAAGCTATGTCGACACGCTCAATGTGAGCGGGTTGATGTATGCGGGTATTGATGGCATGCTTCGTACCCTTGACCCTTACACCCTCTTTCTTGATGAAAATGATTCCGATGAGCTTGATGAGCTGACCAGTGGACAGTACGCCGGTATCGGAATCTCCATTGCCTCTCTTGATGGTGAGGTTTTTGTTAGTTCTGTGGTTGATGGTTATGCTGCTGCCAAAGCAGGTATCAAGGTGGGTGACAGCATTGTGACCATCAATAACGAGAGTGTCAGGAAAATGTCGCTCGATAAGGTCAAAACCGTGATTAAGGGCGCTGCGGGAACTCCGCTGCTTTTTGAGCTTGAGCGTCAGGGTTCTGCCCCATTTTCAGTCAGACTGATTCGGCAGGAGGTGCGGGTGAGCACGGTGAGTTATTCCGGAATTATTGGCGGTGTCGGCTATATCGAGATGAAGAGCTTCGGGACCCATTCGACGGCTGATTTGCGTGAAGTCTTGCAGGGGCTTGTGCGCCAGGCCGCAGAGCAGAATCTTCCGCTGAAAGGTATCATCCTCGATCTCCGAAACAATCCAGGTGGATTGCTCAATGTTGCCGTTGATGTTGCTTCCCTTTTTGTTCCCAACGGGAGTGAGGTGGTCTCCATTCGAGGGCGGTTGCCAGAACTGGCAAAATCCTATGTAACGGGGACGCCTCCGCTTGATGCCAAGATTTCTCTTGCTGTTTTGATCAACACTCAGAGCGCTTCTGCGGCTGAAATTGTTGCCGGTGCGATGCAGGATCTTGACCGGGGGATTGTTATCGGTGAGCGCTCTTACGGCAAAGGGTTGGTGCAGTCGGTGGTACGCCTCTCCTACAATACCGCACTGAAGCTGACAACATCCAAATACTATACTCCCTCAGGTCGCTTGATTCAGAAAGAGAGCAATAACGCTGTGAGTGAGTCGCGCAAGGTACTTCTGCCGGTTCCGGGAGAGAATGTGTCTGAGGTTTTTTACACGAAAGGAAGGAGAAAGGTGTATGGTGGTGGCGGTATTCTGCCCGACATTACCTTCTCTGAACCGCCGAGATCACCCTACCTTTCGGAGATCAGCAAGAGGGGGTTTCTTTTTCTCTTTGCCTCAGCCTATCGCTCCACTCACCCCCTCATGCCTTCGCTGCCGCTCGACCCTCCTGCGCTTCTGGCATCGTTTGCTGACTTTTTGCGTACTAAAAAATTTGTCTATACCTCCGAGATTGAACGGCACTTCAATGAGCTGAAGGAGAG
>CAIXCO010000161.1 GCA_903917955.1 uncultured Chlorobiaceae bacterium
CTGGGATGGGAATGGCGCTTTGACGGAGAGGGAAGAAGGTGTAACTTTCCCTTTTATTCGCAACGGTTCTTTTAAATGGTATTCGCTGCTTATGGTACTGGAACAGGTACGTCAGACGCATCCGCTTTTTTATAAGCACTTCAGCATGCTTGATGATGGTCAAAAGCATTTTGAGCAAATCCTGGAAATAGATCGATATTGGGAGCAGGTCAAGAGTGGTGTTTGTCTGGATGTGGTTTTTGAAGGTGGGATGATGCCGAAAGGCGTTGTGATTAGTGGAGAGTACGATATCGTGTATGCAGGGGGAACACTGGCTCTTTTTCATGCTGCGGTCATGGTTGAAAAGTATCAGCGTTCAGTTCTTGTTTTTGACCGCAATACGCCGGGAAAGTCGACCCGTGACTGGAATATATCGAGAAGTGAGCTGAAAAATCTGGAAGAGACGGGGTGCTTTTCAGCCGAAGAGATTGAGTGCAGTATCGTCTGCCGTTATAAGACAGGCTGGGCTGAGTTTTTTGTTGAGGATGGCCGGAAAAAAAGACTCTATCTCGATAATGTGCTTGATTGTGCGGTTGAGGCCGATACACTGCTGGCTCTTGCACAACAAAAAATTCTTGCTGCTGCCGGCAATAAGGTTTTAAGTTGCCTGACCTTTACACGGTGTTTTCAGTTTCCGGGTTATGTTGTTGTTGAGGTTGAAGATAAGGGTCATGACAAATTCTACTACAAGGCACGACTTCTTGCTGATGCCATGGGGGTTTCATCTCCTGTTGCCCGGCAGTTGAACAATGGACGCCCCCAAACTCATGTTTGTCCGACGGTCGGTACTCTTGCCTCCGGTCTGGAGGGGGTTGATGAGGAGATTGGTGAAATACTTGTCAGCATCGAGCCTGCAGATCACAGTGCAGGAAATGGCCGCCAGTTGATATGGGAAGGGTTTCCTGCCGGAAACAAGCAGTATACGACCTATCTTTTTTTTTATGACTCTCTTGATTCATCTAACGACAAGAGTTTACTCGGTCTGTTTGAGACCTATTTCCGCAAACTGCCATCCTATAAAAATCCGGGAGCTGATTTTGTGATTCATCGGCCAGTGTTTGGCATTATCCCGGCATATTTTCATGACGGTTTTACCTTGGCCCGCGAAGTTGCCTCTGACAATATCCTTATGATAGGCGATGCGGCCGCTCTTGGTTCTCCCTTGACTTTTTGTGGTTTTGGTTCATTTGTTCGTAATATCAACTTCTTGACCGCCGGGCTGGAGCACATTTTGCGTAATGGACAACTGGAGAAGGGGAGCCTTGAGCGGGTGAGTGCTTATGAGCCCAACGTGGCCACCATGGCAAACCTCATGAAATATATGTGCTACAGCAAAGAGACCGATAGCCGTAACTTTGTCAATGAGATGATGAATGAGGTCATGATCGTGCTTGATCGTCTTCCGACCCGTTATCGTGAATCACTGTTCCGCGATACAATGGATCTTGCCGATCTTTTTGTTGTTGGTGTTCATGTTGCCTGCGCCTATCCTGGAATTTTAAGGGCAACGGCCAGCAAGCTTGGTTTGAATGGATCGATTGGTATGATGAAGAATATGATCGGCTGGGCTTTTTCGTCGAAATCTCTAAAAAATTAATATTTTTTTTAAATCCTTAAATGCAGAATGATCATGGCAAAAGATGAAAAAAAAGGTGGATTTTTTTCCCGGTTCAAAAAAAGTGA
>CAIXCO010000162.1 GCA_903917955.1 uncultured Chlorobiaceae bacterium
GGTATGCGATCGTTGAATTCGTACACCCCGTTTAAAAATTGCAGCTCTTGAGGGTAGAGCTCATGGAGCGCAGCCGTCATGGCTACTCCGGTGGCAAAGGAGCGGAAGCGGGAGTGGTCAGTCACTTGCAGCCAGAGACCGCCGATAACAGAGTTGCAGAATTTATGAAATGTCGGTTTGAACCATACCGGGCGAAAGAGAACCCCTTCGAGGTCGTATGTGCGGCAGCGGCGGGCAAGATCGTCAGGCTTGATGAAGGGAGCGCCGGAAAGCTGGAAGGGGGTGGTTGTCCCTCTTCCTTCAGAAGCGTTTATTCCTTCAAACAGGCACATACCGGGATAAACCTCGGCCGTGGCAAAGGTCGGCATGTTCGGGGAGGGAGGAATCCATGGCAGGCCTGTTTCAGGGAAAAGCATGGAACGTTGCCATCCCTCCATCTTGATGACGCTGAGATTGATATCGAGTTTTTTTATGTCGCGGTAGAAGAGAGCCAGCTCACCGGCGGTCAAGCCATGCCGTACCGGTACTGGAAAAATTCCGACGAATGAGCGGAATGCCGGGTCGAGCAGTGGCCCTTCAACGATGGTGCCTCCCAGTGGATTCGGGCGGTCGAGCACCATGATTTCGATATCCATGCTATCGACGGCTTCCATGAAAAGCGCAAGCGTATTGATATAGGTGTAATAGCGGGAGCCGACATCCTGAATGTCAAAAAGGATAAGGTCTATATTGTCGAGCAGTGCCTTGTCGGGAAGAAGTGACTCCGCCGAGTCGCCGTAAAGACTGACCATTTCACAGCCCAATTCTGGCTGGTAGTTCACGGCAATCTGGTCTTGCTCGGTCGCAAAGAGGCCGTGTTCGGGAGAAAAAATCATTTTGACCTGAATCCCCCTCTCTTTCAGTGCGTTCCATGAGTAGTTCAGCTCGGGGGTTACGGAGCTTTGATTAACGATCAGTCCGATCTTCCTGTTTTGAAAATGCTCACTTTTCCTGAGCAGGATATCCAGTCCTGTTGCAATCATCTCTGTTCCCTGTTTTGTTTCGTTTTTTCCATGATGGTAATAGTGTAGGGGTCAACAATGGCATTGATGATGGTGCTTCCGGGCTTGATGGTTACTCCCGGAAGCAGTACGGAATTTGTGATGATACATTCCGCCCCGATGCTGCATCTTGCCCCGATGACGGAATTTGAGAGCGTGGCATCCGGGCTGATGAGAGCATCCGGAGAGATCGAGTGCGGTGTGAGGCCGATTGCGAGCCGCATTGGTTCAAAAAGAGTACGCATACCGGAGTTTGTATCAATATTTGCGAGCCAGTAGTTCTGCATGGTTCCTATATCCATCCAGAGCCCTTCGTGGTGATAATAGCTCAGCCCTCCGTTATCAATGAGTCCTGTAAAACCCGTGTCAACAATTCCCGAAAATTCAGCTTTCATAAAACGAAAAATCTCTGGACTCAGAATTGCCGCTCCGGTATAGATGAATGAGGAGCAAAGGCCGGTATGGCGCAGGTTTCTGAAGTCTTTTACCAATCCATCCTCAACGCCGACATATCCTATGATGGCCGCCTCGGGTGTTTCAAAGAGGGTCAGTGTCCCCTTGCGTCCGGAACTCTGATGCTGCTGCATAAGCGCCTTGAAATCAATATCGGTAATAATATCGCTGTTGACCAGAATAAAGTTGTCATCATTGAGCAGTTTTTCACATTTTTTCAGTCCTCCCCCAGTGCCGAGAATAACGGGTTCTTCCGAAAAGGTGATGGAAAGCCCGGAAAGCTCGCTTGATTCGATCGCTCGCCTGACAGCATCGCCGTGATGATGGATGTTGCAGATAATCTCGCTTATTCCAGCCTGTTTCAAGAGAAAAAAGGTATAGAAGAGGCTGGGAATATTGAGGACAGGGATCAGTGGCTTTGGTGTATGATCGGTCAAGGGAGTCAGACGGGTACCGAGACCTGCGGCCAAAACAAATGCTTTCATCGTCCGTGCCTTTCAAGAAGGGTTTGCAGGAGTTTTCCTGCTTTTTTCAGTTCATCTCTTGCTTCAATATAATCGGGGAGATAGGCCAATGTCGGCGCAATCGAGTGCTCGAAGCTGCTGTTTTTTGCGATTCTGGTTTGGTAACAAAAGGTGCCTATAGCCTTGATATTTCGCTGAAAAGCCATGATATCAAAATAGAAGAGGTATTCGTCGAAGCTCATCGAGGTCAATTCGTTGTTTGAGAGTGCCTCATAGTGGTATGCTTTCAGTTCATCAGTCAATGACCGGTCAAGCTGGACATAGGAATCTTTTATCAGAGAGACTGCGTCGTATTGAGGCAGACCCATGCGGGCATCCTGAAAGTCAATAATGACCGGTTTGTTCTGGTGAATAAGGATATTACGGCTGTGAAAATCGCGGTGGTTCAGGACAAAGTGCTCCGGCTTGACAAGGAGTTCTGCAATTGATTCAAACTCATATCGCAATTTCCCGATCAACTCCTGATCGAATGTTGGTGCAAAGTAGTCACTCAGGCCGTACTTGATAAAGTAATCAAATTCGAACATGAGTTTTTCTTTGTCAAAACTGATGCTGAAGGGGATCTGGTTGTTGTGCCCACTTATTGCCTGAAGTTGGACAAGAATATCGATGATCTCCCTGTACCGTTCAGGAAGAGTTTGCTCTCTCGATGAATTGAAGATATTCTGCAAGAGGAGATCACCGCAATCTTCAAGAAGCAGAAGGTTTTTTTCGGCATCAATGGCCATGATTGCCGGGACAGGAAGAGCGTGTCGCGACAAGAGGGTGTGCATTACCAAAAAGGGATAGGTGTCGCAGGATGAGCTGTTCAGTGCCTGATCATAACAGGCAACGGCAGAGCCATTCACTCCTGTAACCCTGAAATATTGACGGCTTGAAGCATCGCCTTGGATTTTTGTAATGGAAAGTGGCTTGCTGCAACAGTTGTCGAAGAGAGCGGCGATATTTTTCTGGATGGCCATAGGGCAACTTCGCGATTATGATTTTTGCGAAAAACAAAAAAGGCACCTCATACTGAAGGTACAAGGTGCCTTTTGCAGAAAAAAGTTCTTACTTTTTGGGTGCAAGAGCTGCCGAAACGCTTTGCAGCACTTGATTCAGTGCGTTTACTATGCTGCTGGCAAGATCTGTCGCAGTTTTGCCAAGAGGTTCAATAAGCCCCGCTGCGCTCTTGATTCCATTGGTCAATAAATCAATCTGCTGCTGGGCAATCTTCCCCAGTGTCTCCAAAAGGTTGGTGACAGCGCCTGACACGTCATTGCCTGCTGGGTTTGCCATGGTGTGTATGGTTATTGGTTATGAGAAGGAATGCTGGTAAAAAACAGCTTTCGGCATCTGATACCGATTTTTCGGCAAATTAAAACATTTTCAACAATGGAGCAAATAGAAAACTGCGTACACAACACTTTAGGATCCCTTTGCAGATGGATTGCCAAAGTTTTTTTCCCTTGGTTCAGCCTCTCTGCACTCCACAGTAGCCCATCATGAGTTTTTTTGCGGAGGGAAGCGGTGTTTGGCGCTTGGCAAAGGCACGCTTTTTTGCGCAGGGTTTGAAAAAGAGTATAAATTTCAGTTTTACAGAACCATGATCTCTCTTTATCTTTTTCCTTTCAGTATCTTCCCCATAAATTTTAACCATTATTCGTTGTGTTCGATGAAAGCTCTTATTTTGTACGATAGCAGGACTTCAACAGGCTCTACCGAGGCGATTATTGATGCCGTAGGGCTTAGCTTGGCTGAATCAGGTGTTTATGTTGAAAAAGCAAAGTGCAGGGCGCTGGCCGACTATAGTTTTGTAGGTGACTTTGATCTTGTCATTCTTGGTGCTCCGGTGTACAATTTTATTGTTGCCTCACAGCTTTTGGGCGCGTTGATTTTTGGTGACCTGAAAAAAAATCTCAAGAGGAAAAAAATTGCACTTTTCCTGACGTGCGGAAGTTCCCAATCTACGGCAGCGGTGCTCTATCTGCCGCAGTTGAAAATGCACTTGATCCGCAATAAAATTCTTGTTGAAGCAATTTTTCCTCCAGATGTGCTTTCAGAGAGTGATGCTGTTGAACTCTTTGTGGAAGATGTGCTGCATCAGTACAATAAAAGCCTGAAATATAGAGGTTTGTCTGCGAAATGGACCCAGGAGGCCCAGGATTGGTTTCAGTCCATGCCCTCCTTTATGCAGGGGAAGTTCAGGACAATGGCTGAAGAGTATGCCGAGGAGATGGGATATAAGGAGATTACCCTTGCCGTGCTTGAAGAGGCACGTGACACCCTGGGCGGCACATAGTGATGAGCCTGCCGGGCAGAGGGAGTATGCCCGGAATTTTTCAGGCCATCGCTCTTATTTTGCCGTTTTATTGGAGGAGTGTTTTCCGATAAATTTGTTCAGGAGAATGACGATGGTAATGCCTGAAAAAAAATAAAGTACGGGTGCATAGATGGAGGTGTAGAGAGTGATGTGCTGCATGGTTGGTTGTTTTTTTGTGTTTTATTTTTTGATGTTGTGATGGCGTTCAAAGGTGTCGAGCTGTTCCTCGATGTTTTTTCTGAAGGCAAGGCTTGTTATAAGGTTAAGGAATTTATAGGGATTTTTTCTTACCCTGTTGGCAATATTTTTCCATGAATAGGCTTTGTAGTAACTCGACAGGAATTTGTGCTCAAAAGCAACCGGTTCATAGTTTGCGGAGTGGATAACAAGATTGGACGCATTGTACTTTTCCCAGTCGTAGTCGGTGATGAGCCCTTTTTTTTTGTACTCCTGGTACATTGTTGTTCCAGGGTAGGGGGTGATAATCTGAAAGATTGGCATGAAAACATTGTTGCGGCTGACAAACCGCACAAGTTCATCCATGTCTTCAAAACTGTCAAGATCCGGGTTGACAAGAAAATTTCCCTGTATGTTCAGGCCCGCTCGCCGGCACTCATCAATAACCCTGGCGAATGTATCGGCGGAATTGACGTGGCCTTTATTGTAAGCTTCAAGGGTACTCTGCTTTATCGACTCGAAACCCACCAGCACCATGAGGCATCCTGCATCGACCAGTCTCCTTACGGTCTCCTTGTCTTCAAGAAAATTCATGCTGAAGAAAACGCTGAAATTGATGTTGCATCCTTTCAGTAGTTCGAGTGACTCCCAGAGCTTTTTTTTGTTGATGCCGAGATTTTCGTCGCACAGCATGAACCAGGGTTTTTGCGCTCGTCGGCCTGGTTTAAAAAAAACCTCTTTTGCGGTTTCAATCTGTTGTTTCAGCTCTACAGGATCCTGTGTTCGATAGAGTTTTCCTGTGAAATTCGGCGTGACGCAAAATGAGCACTCAAAGGGGCAGCCGCGAGTGATATAGATTGGTATTGATTTTGTCCCGTCAATTTTTCCCCGCCGGGAAGATTTTCCAATTCTGACATAATCAAGAGGGGCTATTTTTGTGACCGTTGGAAAATCAAGAGAGTTATAGCGTGGTTTCAGGTGATTGGCGGCAGCATCTTCCAGAACGGTGCTCCAGAGGTTTTCGGCCTCTCCGCAGACAATGCTGTCGGCATGGGCTTGTGCTTCATCCGGATTGAAGGAGACATGCAATCCGCCGAGTATCACTTTTTTACCCCGTTGGCGAAACTGGTCGGCAATCTCGTACGCTCTTGATGCATCGATGGTTCGCGACGTTATGCCTATAAGGTCGTACTCTCCGTCATAGGCGATTTTGTCGTTAAAGTGTTCATCTGCAATCTCAATGTCGTACTCTTGTGGTGTTATGCTCACAAGAACACCGATCGCCATGTTGAACAATGGCTTCTGGTTGCTTTTCGAGTCTTTTTTCCCTTTGGGCGCAACGAGAAGCAGCTTGAAGGGTTTCTTGTGTTGAAGAGACGTTTGTCCCATAATCAAGTTTGTTGTTAAACCAAAATACAGGCTTCCAGTCAACAGTGGCTCGCAGCGTAACCTCATTGCGATGGGTTGCACCCATCGGTCAATACGTTGGTGAGATGTTTATCAGCCTCCCGAAATTACAAAATTCTGACTGCTTTAAAAGCGTTTTCATCTTTCAACGAGCGTCAGGAAGCTCTCTTTTTTGCTTCCATTATGCAGGTTCAGAATGGAATATTGAGGGTCTGGGATGGGAATGGCGCTTTGACGGAGA
>CAIXCO010000163.1 GCA_903917955.1 uncultured Chlorobiaceae bacterium
CAAGGGCTGTTCGTGAGGAGATCGCATTCTTTCAGACGGTAAAGGTGCTCTTGACCAAAAAAGAGAGCAGCACCAAAAAACGGAGTGACGAAGAGAAAGAGGTGGCTATCCGCCAGATTATCGGTTCTGCTCTCATATCAGAAAACGTGGTTGATATTTTTGAAGCGGTCGGGCTCGACAAACCCAACATAGGTATTCTTGACGAAGCATTTCTCAATGAAATCCGAACTTTGCCGGAACGCAATCTCGCCGTAGAGTTGCTTGAGCGTCTGCTTGCAGGAGAGGTCAAAACACGCTTTGCCAGCAATATTGTTCAGCAGAAAAAATTCTCTGAACTTCTTACCAATGTTGTTCAGCGTTACCAGAACCGGGCCATCGAAACCGCTCAGGTGATCGAAGAGCTGATTGCGATGGCAAAGAAATTTCAGGAAGCGGTCAACAGGGGAGAGAGCCTTGGGCTTAACACCGACGAACTCGCCTTCTACGATGCCCTTGCCAATAACGAAGAGGCCGTGCGGGAGATGGGTGATGAAATCCTCAAAAAAATTGCCCATGAACTGGCAGAAAACCTCCGCAAAAGCATCACGGTTGACTGGTCAACAAGGGAGAGTGTCCGTGCCCGGCTTCGCCTGCTGGTTAAACGAATCCTGCGCAAATACAAGTACCCGCCCACAAAACAGGAGGAGGCCATAACGTTGGTGCTCGAACAGGCCGAAACGCTCAGCGCTGAGTGGGAAGGGTAATTTATTAATGAAGTAAGAAACAAACCATGCTGACAAAAATTGAATCACAAGAGCGGGTCTTCCGCCTGCAGCTCATGCTCCAGAACAAGGGTCTTCATGGCGCCCTCTTCCTCATGCCGATTGATGTCTACTATTTTGCCGGTACTCGCCAGAACGCCATACTCTGGATTCCGGCAGAGGGGGAGCCACTGTTGCTGGTGCGCAAAAGCCTCTCGCGGGCGCGGGAGGAGAGCCCGATTGCCGATATTCGCCCTTTTCCCCCAAGCAAGGAGTTTGCCTCCCTCTTTAGTGAAAATCAGCTCTCTATCGGTATGACCTTTGACGCTGTGCCGGTTCAGCAGCATCTCTTTTACAGCCGGGCATTGCCGGGGCGCACCTTTGTGGATATTTCGATGATGCTGCGTGAACTTCGCTCAGTCAAGTCGCCCTTTGAAGTTGAGCAGCTTCGCCTGAGCGCAGGCAAGCTTGCCTCAGTCTTTGCCGAGGTGCCGCAGTTCCTTAAAGCGGGGATGCGGGAGCTTGATCTGTCGGCTGAAATGGAATACCGCCTCCGCAAGGCTGGCCATGAGGGGTATGTGCGCATGAGGGCTTTTAATCAGGAGCTTTTCTTTGGTCTGGCCGTCTCCTCCGGCGGGCTGAATGGCGGATTTTTTGATGGCCCGGTGACAGGGAAAGGGTTGTCGAGCGCTTCACCGCATGGTGCCTCCTGCGACGTGATTGGCGTGAACCAGCCGATTCTTCTTGATTTCGGAGGGGTGTTCAATGGCTATATCTCTGATATGACCCGTATGTTTGTTATCGGAACACTGGACCCGGAATTGCAGAGAGCTTTTGATGTTGCCCTTGAGATTCAGGAGATGGTGCGTCAGGGCATGAAGCCCGGAGTTATCTGCGAAGAGCTTTTTTTTGCAGCCGCAGCAATGGCTGAGCGTGTCGGGCTTGGCTCCTTCTTCATGGGAATGCCGGGTGAACAGGC
>CAIXCO010000164.1 GCA_903917955.1 uncultured Chlorobiaceae bacterium
AGGAGGAGAGCCCCTCATAGATCTCGGAAGAGGGGAAAATAAAGCCACGGCGTTTGGCCAGCGAAACCAGTTTATGCATCACCTTGTCGGGGGGCAGATTGACACTGTGCACCCGTTTTTGATCAGATTCACTCATTATTTACTCGAAATAGTGTAAGATATTTTCAAAAGACTTTTATTCAACAGGATAAAACATTCAGTGCAAGAAAGCAAGAGGGATAATCACTGGATGAGGGGGGCTTGGGCTTTTGGTTAAGAATGAGTACGTTTAGCTGTGCATAGGGGCTGGTTACTTGCTGAATGGCTGAAGAGAATTTGAAACAGGGAAGAGGGGAGAGGTTTATGGTGATACTTAAAAAAGTTACGTTGCAGTACATAGAGATTGAAGACCGAATACGTATGTCGGCTGAGTTTGATGGTGGAGAGCCTGCGGTTTTCTGGTTGACTCAGCGTCTTTGTCGGCGCTTGGTGCCGAAGTTGGCCGGTCATCTCGAGTATTCAGCACAAAAGTCGCTCTTGGTTGATAAGGGGTTGATGCTCTCTGTTCAGCAGCATGATGCGGAGTGGCAGCAAACGTTGTCGGAGCCGGTAAAGGTTGTCGGGCTTGCGCGTTCAGTGTTACCGGAAAAGGTAGATTTGCACTGTTTGGCTGGGGGAGCGTCGATCATTTTTCCGTTTGACGGTAAGGGTGAGCAGGCTCGGTTGCAGATGAATATGGTTGAACTGCGACAGTGGATGGGGGTTGTGTACCGGCAGTTTCGATTGGCTGGCTGGCCGATGGAGGTTTGGCCGAATTGGTTCGCACTCTCTGAACCTGGCAAGAATTAAGGTGACTGTTATCCCGTCTGAATTTCAGTTTTAAGGGCAATTTCTTCAAGAATTGAGCTTACCCGCAGGCAGAGGAGCATTGAGCCGGAAAAGACGATGCTGCGACCTCGGGTGTGTACCTCCCAGGTATGTTTTTCGGATTTCTGACGGCTGCAACCCACCGCTTTGATAATTTGTTCAATCACCTCTTCGAAGCTATGCTCTTCATCATTGAACAGTACGACACGGTATGCATCAAGCAGGTCTGGCCCGGAGCTTTGTTCTGTCTGTTTTGTTTCAGGTTTTGCTAACGATGCCGTCCAACGGTTTATAAGGGAGGGGTTCATAGGTTATCGCCCTGGATATATTAAAAGAGCTGAAATCATTGGTACCCTGAGGTGCAACAGGGTCACTATACTTCAATGACCGGACTGAGTGCTTTAAGTGCAAAGTTACCTGTCATGGAGATCTCCATGGTGAAGCGGGCTCCGATCGGGATGGTCATCAGATTTTTGATATGACCGTAAGAGAGCCCTCTCATGACCGGGCCGTTGCAATGAGCCTCTTGGCTGTAATAGTTAAAGGTATTCTGCTGCCGGAGATTTTCCGCCACTGTATTTTCTGCTTCGTTGCCGAATTGGCCTAACAGAATTCCATTACTCTGTGCCAGTAGCCCCGCATTGCCGAGGTGTGAGAGCATTCTGTCGATGCGGTATGCCGGTTCATTGATGTCTTCCAGAAACAGCAGTGAATCTTTCAATGAGGGCAGGTAGGGCGTTCCGATCATCGAAGAGAGTACAGAGAGATTGCCCCCAAGAAGTCTTCCTTCGGCCTTTCCCGCTCTTATGCAGGAGATGGGGTGGTCAGGATGGTTAATAAGCGAGAGTGCATAGGCCGGGGAGGTCAGCATTCCCCAGAAATGCTCTTCGGTGTAAGCTGTTGGCCGGTACAACTCGGTTGCGAGCATTGGCCCAGAAAAAGTGATCAGCCCTGTTTTTGCGCTTATGGCAAGCGAAAGTGCTGTAATGTCTGAATAACCGACAACGATTTTCGGATTGGCGGCTATGAGATCGTAATTTATTTGCTTTAATAATCTTGAGGCTCCAGCACCTCCTCTCAGACATATAATTGCCTTTATTGAGGGATCAAGGAACATCTCATGAAGATCGTGCAGCTTCTGCTGGTCGGCAATTGCCGGATCGGTATCAATGCAGTTGAGGTGCCGGGAGGGCTTGACCCGATAGCCGTTATTTTCGAGATAGCCCACTGCCTGATTGATTTTATCAGGATAGGCGCAGTGTGATGAGGGGGAGATGAGCCCGATTGTATCTCCCTTACGCAGGGCTTTTGGGGTAAGGATTTTCATAACACAAGAAAACATCAGCACCCGTGAAGATGCTGATGCTCTTTATTCATTGGTATGAAATCAGGAAATGGTTTCAGTCAGCAGAATTGCCTTGTTGCCGCTGACTTCAAAAAAACCGTCAAGAATAGAAAACGACTGCTCAGTGCGATCCGCCAAGGCAAGTTTTACCGTGCCTTTTGTCAATGATGAGAGCAGTGGCGCATGGTTTTTGAGTATCTGAAACTGCCCGAGATCACCCGGAGCAGTAACACTGACGACCTCCCCGGAAAAATGAAGTTTCTGGGGAGTGACGATCTCTATCTGAAAGCCTTTATCGGAATTCGCCATGGTTATTGCTTCTGTTTAGAGCGTTTTTGCTTTTTCAATCGCTTCTTCAATGGTTCCAACCAGGTAAAATGCGCTTTCCGGAAGACTATCATGCTTTCCGGCAATGATCTCCTTGAAGCCTTTGATGGTCTCTTCAAGCTTCACATATTTTCCGGCAAGACCGGTAAAGGCTTCGGCCACAAAGAAAGGCTGTGAGAGGAAGCGCTGTACTTTTCTTGCTCTCGAAACAACAAGCTTGTCTTCGTCGCTCAGTTCATCCATACCGAGAATGGCGATGATATCCTGGAGATCTTTGTAACGCTGCAAGAGCTGTTTTACGGCCTGCGCAGTATCGTAGTGATCGTCACCAACAATGTTCGGGTCAAGAATACGTGAGGTTGAGTCGAGAGGGTCAACTGCCGGGTAAATGCCAAGTTCAGCAATTGAGCGCGACAGCACGGTTGTTGCATCAAGGTGAGCAAAGGCGGTGGCAGGAGCCGGATCGGTAAGATCATCCGCAGGCACATAGATAGCCTGTACAGAGGTTACTGAGCCCTTGTTAGTTGATACAATCCTGTCCTGAAGTTCACCCATCTCTGTTGCAAGAGTTGGCTGGTAGCCTACAGCGCTCGGCATACGTCCAAGCAGTGCTGATACTTCAGATCCTGCCTGGGTAAAGCGGAAAATATTATCAATAAAGAGCAGAACGTCACGACCTTCCTCATCACGGAAGTACTCGGCAATGCTGAGGCCGGTAAGGGCAACTCTCTGACGGGCTCCTGGAGGCTCGTTCATCTGGCCAAAGACAAGAGCGGTCTTGTCGATAACGCCTGACTCCATCATTTCATGCCATAAATCGTTTCCTTCACGCGTACGCTCGCCCACTCCGGCAAAGACGCTAAAGCCAGACTGCTGTTTGGCGATATTGTTGATCAGTTCCATGATAAGAACCGTCTTGCCTACACCGGCGCCTCCGAAGAGACCGGTTTTTCCACCGCGTGAATAGGGCTCAAGAAGATCGATAACCTTGATGCCGGTTTCAAACATCTCTGCTTTCGTAGAGATTTCGTCAAATCTTGGCGCAAGGCGATGGATGGAATAAGTTTTTTTTGTGGTGACCGGACCGCGTCCGTCAATCGGGTCTCCGACAACGTTCAACATTCTGCCAAGAACTTCAAGTCCGACGGGGACCTGTATCGGCCTGCCGGTATTGGCGACGCTGAGGCCTCTGACCAAGCCGTCGGTGCTCTCCATGGCAACGGTACGAACGCGCTCTTCTCCAAGGTGCTGTTGTGTTTCCAGAACGAGCTTGGTGCCGTCGGCTCTTGTAATGGTCAACGCATCCAGAATTGACGGAAGCCGTCCTTCAGGGAAATCGACATCAACTACAGGGCCGATGATTTGGGAAATCTTACCTTCTTGCATAGTGACAGTTTGGATAGGATTTTATGGTATAATCAAACGTTCGTGCTTCCGGGCTTCTCTGCCTTTTTTACCAGAAATGATGTGTTACAGTATTGTTTTTCAGCTTCTTCAGACTGTTCCGGAGACGAGCCACCTGAGGGAGTCGAACCCACGACCTACTATTTACGAAACAGTTGCTCTACCAACTGAGCTAAGGTGGCTTAAACGTAGCGAAAAAACAAGGTCAAATATAATTTTTTTGACAGAGAATCACAAAGACTAAATAACACATGATTTATAGCGGTCAAAAAAAAGAAGAATTGTATATTGCGACGTGTAGTTTAATGGTTTTTTTTATTTTTAATCGGAACGGTATGAAAAAGATGGTCGGTCACTCTGTAAAGGTATGGATGCTTTCCGCTTTTTTTTTCTGCTGTGTGGCAGGGGTGTTGTCAGAGCCTTCGCCAACAGCAGCGTCGCCGTTGGCTCCAGATTTTGCTGCGCGCTCTCTTGATGGAAAAACTGTGGCGTCGGCCCAGTTTGCCGGAAAAGTATATATCGTGAATTTTTTTGCATCATGGTGCCCTCCCTGTCGTGCGGAGATTCCTGATATGGTCTCCCTCCAGCAACAATATGGACGCAAAGGCTTCACTTTTGTGGGCGTAGCGGTCAACGAAACTGATCCTGCAATTCGCAGCTTTATCAGCAGCAACAAGATCACTTATCCGGTTGTTATGGCTGATGATAAAATTGTATCTGCCTTCGGTCGATATGTTACGGGTGGTCTTAGTGCCATTCCGACCTCTTTTGTCGTTAACTCTTCAGGTCGCATCACGCAGGTCATTACGGGGGGAAGAAGCAGGGCGGTCTTTGAAAAAATAATTGTTGAGGCCCTCAAAAAACCAGGAACCCTTCAATAAGGTCATTATCTCATGATGGACGGTTTTCAACTCCGGTGGCCATCGCAATCCGGACAATCAGTTTTTTTCTTCGACACGTTCGCAGTCAGTGATGATTGCGAACGTTTTTTTTTATAATCTTTAGCCATATAAGAACGATCATGACAGCAATGCAGATCAATCCTCCGGACTATGTGAAAAACAAAAAGCTGATCCAGTGGGTACAGGAGACGGCTGACCTTTGTAACCCGAGTGCGGTGCACTGGTGTGACGGTTCACTGGAAGAGTATGACAAACTCGCCCAACAGATGGTGGCGAGCGGTACCTTTATCAAGCTCTCGGAAGAGAAGCGCCCGAACAGCTATCTCTGTCGTTCAGACCCGAGTGATGTTGCGCGTGTTGAAGACAGGACCTATATCTGCAGTATCCGTCGCCAGGATGCAGGTCCGACCAACAACTGGGTTGCACCAAAAGAGATGAAAGAGACGATGAAAGAGCTCTTCAGGGATTGTATGACTGGCCGCACCATGTATGTCATTCCCTTCAGCATGGGCCCTCTTGGCTCTCCCATCGCTCATATCGGTGTTGAAATTTCCGATTCGCCCTATGTTGTAACGAACATGCGCATCATGACGAGGATGGGACGCAAGGTTATGGATCTGCTTGGTGAAAACAGTGAATTTGTGCCTTGTCTTCACTCTGTCGGTGCGCCGCTTCAACCCGGAGAGCAGGATGTTGCCTGGCCCTGCAACGACACGAAATACATTGTCCATTATCCTGAAGAGCGTTCAATCGTCTCTTTTGGAAGCGGTTACGGCGGCAATGCCCTGCTTGGCAAAAAATGTTTTGCCTTGCGTATAGCCTCTTCGATGGCACGCGATGAAGGGTGGCTGGCTGAGCACATGCTTATTCTTGGCGTTGAATCGCCGGATGGCAAAAAAACCTACATCGGTGGAGCATTCCCGAGTGCCTGCGGTAAAACCAATTTTGCCATGCTCATTCCTCCTCAATCCTTTGAGGGGTGGAAGATTACCACTATTGGCGATGATATCGCCTGGATCAAGCCGGGCGAAGATGGTCGTCTTCGTGCCATCAATCCGGAGTATGGCTTTTTTGGTGTTGCTCCGGGCACGTCGGACAAGTCAAATCCGAACGCCATGGCAACGCTTGCAAAGAACTGTATTTTCACCAACGTCGCCATGACGCCTGATGGTGATGTCTGGTGGGAGGGGATGACGGATGAGGCACCTGAGCATCTTATCGACTGGCAGGGCCATGCATGGACTCCTGATTGCGGACGTCTCTCTTCGCACCCCAATGCCCGCTTTACCTCTCCTGCAAGTCAGTGCCCTTCGCTTGATGCTGACTGGGAAGATCCGAATGGGGTGATGATCAGTGCATTTATTTTTGGCGGCCGCCGTGGAGATACGGTTCCGCTCGTTTACCAATCGGCAAACTGGAATTCGGGAGTTTATTTGGCCGCCACCATGGGCTCCGAAAAAACCGCAGCCGCCGCTGGCAAGGTGGGCGATGTTCGCCGCGATCCTTTTGCCATGATTCCTTTCTGCGGTTACCACATGGGTGATTATTTCAACCATTGGCTTCATGTCGGTCGTACACTGCCTGAACTGCCAAGAATTTTTGGTGTCAACTGGTTCCGCAAGGATGAGAATGGCAAGTTCCTCTGGCCAGGTTTTGGTGAAAACATGAGGGTGCTGAAGTGGATTGTCGATCGTGTGCAGGGCAATGCTGGCGCTGTTGAGAGTCCGCTTGGCTGGATGCCCAAGTACGATATGATTGACTGGACAGGTCTGGAGGAAATGACAGAAGAGAAGTTTATTCAACTGATGTCGGTTGATCGTGAAGCGTGGAAAAAAGAGCTGCTTTCACATGAGGCGCTTTTCGAAACCATTTACGACAGGCTTCCAAAAGAGTTTCCCCATATCCGTGAACTGATGCTTTCGACGCTCTGGATGTCGCCTGCACATTGGTCACTGGCTCCGGAAAACTACTCTTCCGAAAGCTGATACTCGATTGCTTGAACCGCAATGGAAAAGGGCGCCTGCGAGGGTGCCCTTTTTTCATTGCTCGCCAGTCAGTTGCAATCAGTTTTCGTCGAGGGTGAAGCCAATTTTGACGGTAACCTGCCAGTAGGCAACTTTCTGCTCTTCGACATGGCAGCGGGTTTCAAGAATTTCAACCCAACGGATGTTTCTGACCGATTCCGCCGCTTTGGCGACAGCATTATTGACGGCATCCTCAATGCTTGTGGCCGAGGAACCTACCAGTTCGATTTTCTTATAGATGTGAGAGCTCATGGCGTGTCGTGGTTTTAGTGCTTTAAAAAAAAGGGAGCGATGGCTTTTGCGGCCAGTACATCAGGCCAGCATTTGATAATAGCAAATCAGGCGAAATCTGCAAAAAAGCGCATTCAGTCAGCGCTTTTTAACGCGATTTTTTCCTGTTCGGCGGTTTGGAGGTCGATTACTTTTTCGGCGTAAAGAGAGGCCCGGGCGTACGTTTTCTCCATGCTCTCTATAAAGTTTTGGGTGGAGCGCCAGTAAGGAATTGCGCCAAGCCGTTTTGCCATTGAGGCGTGTATTGTTGGTGAGGTATGGATAAACGGCGGATCGGGAGAGGGTGTATATCCCCAGAACGTACCATGGTCGGAAGGCAGTGGTTCCGGCAGTGCCGAAATTTCATTACCTCCTGTGCTCTGGCGTTTGTAGCCGATTTTTTTGAGAAACTCCTCTTTGTCTATCCCGCGCAGGGTGAAGAGGAGAAAAGGATCCTGGTCAAAGGCCTCTGCCATCAGATAAAAGACGGCGGCAATGTGTTTGCAGGGGTTCGAGTAGTCGGGGCACGAACAGGTGGTGGTCAAATCGTTGTATTTTCCGGGAAAGAGCGAGAGCCCTGCTGTTTTGAAGAGGCGTTCAAGATTTTCCGGCATCTCTCCGCTGAGGAGTTGTGCGATGTAGATTTGTTTCGAGGTAAGTTTGTATTCCAAAAGCACTTTTTCCCCTTTTGTGTAGGGCGTCAGCGTAATGGAGACCTTGTAGGGGCGGACTCTTGAGCCCTGCACTTTTGCCGAAACCCCCTTTTTGGCTGTGATGACAAGGTCTGTTACCTGCCCTTTTCGGGCGTACGATTTTCCACGAGTAATCCGTTCGCCGATGTCAAAGTTCTCAAGTGTTGTAATCCACAGCTTCCCCCACCAGGTCTGGCCAAATGCTCCCTTTTTGTTCTGGGCCTTTATCCCACCGGTCACAGCTTTTGGAGCTGATGATGTGGGCCTTTTATACCAATAGAATACCATTGCTGTTACTCTCCTATTGCGTCCTGACTGAGCATAATCAGGTTGCGCAGATCATTGTTTGATAGTTCGGTCAGCCACTGCTCACCCGTTCCGAGAACCTGGCCTGCGACCGTTGTTTTTTTCTCAATCATCTCATCAATGCGCTCTTCGAGAGTGCCTGTGGTAATAAATTTATGAACCTCCACATTTTTGTGCTGCCCGATACGGAATGCGCGGTCGGTCGCCTGATTCTCCACTGCCGGATTCCACCACCGGTCGAAGTGAACGACGTGGTTGGCGCCTGTCAGGTTCAGGCCGGTTCCTCCCGCCTTCAGTGAGAGTACAAAGATTGCAGGCCCATTGTTTCCCTCCTGCTGAAAGCGCTCCACCATCTCATCCCGCCTTTTTTTTGTGACTGCGCCATGCAGAAAGAGCACCTCTTCGCCGTAGAGATCCTGAAGATAGCGCTGGAGCATCGTGCCCATGCGGGTAAACTGGGTAAAGAGCAGCGTTTTTTCGCCCGCTTCCCGGATATCGCCGAGCAGCTCTGTCAGGCGCTTGAGTTTGCCTGAGCGATCTTCAATGGCTGAGTTGTCGCCGAGAAAATGGGCCGGGTGGTTGCACACCTGTTTGAGTTTTATCAGGAGCGCCAGTACCAGTCCCCGCCGGTCAATGCCTTCAGCGCTCTCGATTTTCTCCTGCAGCTCATCCACAACCGCCTTGTAGAGCGAAGCTTGCTCTTTGGTGAGCGAGCAATACTCCTTCATTTCAATCTTGTCGGGGAGATCGGAGATAATCGACTTGTCGGTCTTCATGCGGCGCAGAATAAAGGGGCCGGTGAGTGATTTCAGCCTTGCCGATGCCTCGCTATCGCCATACCACTGTATCGGGAGATAGAAGTTCTGTCGGAAAAAGTGCTGGGTGCCGAGAAAACCCGGATTGAGAAAATCCATAAGCGCCCAGAGGTCACCGACATGATTTTCAACAGGGGTGCCAGTCAGGGCAATGCGATAATCGGCTTTGATTGTTCTGGCCGCTTTCGACTGTTTTGTTTCCGGGTTTTTGATGTTCTGTGCTTCGTCGAGAATAATGCCCGCCCAGGGAACCTTCGAGAGAAATTCGAGGTCGCGCTGCAAGAGCCCGTAGCTTGAAATAACAAGGGCTGAAGCGGTTGCGGCTTTGCGAAAAGCGGCGGTTTTCATCCGGTCGCCACCATGATGGACCAGTACGGCCAAATCCGGAGTGAAGCGTTCAGCCTCCTTTCGCCAGTTGTTGACGACCGAGGTTGGGCAGATCAGGAGCACCGCCCGTTTTTCTCCCATCTCACGCTCACGCTGCAGCATTGCAAGAGTCTGGATGGTTTTGCCAAGGCCCATGTCGTCCGCAAGGCAGGCGCCAAGTCCCCACTTGCGGAGAAATGAGAGCCATGAAAATCCCCGCTCCTGATAGGCTCGAAGCGTTCCCTGAAAATGGTCGGGAGGTGGAAGCAGTTCAAATTGGCCCTGGCTCGAAAGTTTTTCAAGCAACTCCTGAAGCCACCCCTCAATTTCAACTGATCGAACAAAGAGAGCATCTTCTTTTTTTTCTGCACCGAGTGCTGTTGCGAGAATATCTCTGGCAGAAAGCTCACCCGTTGGATTTTTTTCAAGAAAATGGAGGGCATTGACCAGCTCCTTATGGTCAATCTGTGTCCACTGTCCGCGTACTCTCACCAGCGGAGCTTTCAGCTCGGCCAGCGTTTTCAGCTCCTGCAAGTCAAGCTCTTCATTGCCGAGTGCGGCGGCATAGTCGCAGAGAACCATGCTTTCCAGTGTGAGACCCGATCCGCTTCCCTGCATGGAGGGAAGTTTCACTTTTGTCTTGATGCCGATACGGTTGAGCGCTCTGCGGCTGCTCCACCACGAGGGAAGCATGACCACAAATCCAGCGCTTCTTAGCAGCTCGGCATACTCCAGCAAAAATTGGTATGCGCCTTCTGTCGCAAGATCGAAGCCGCTCGTATTTTTCTTTTTCAGGCTTTGGGTGACTGCCGGGCAGAGGCCGGAGGCTTGCCCCAGGGCCGTAAGCATGAATTCGGTATAATCGGAGGCGTAGGATGCCGCGTGCTGTGATGCCGCGCTCTCCGGGTTCCAGAGATCTCCGGCGTTGAGAATAAGGCTTGGATCAGCTTTCAATTGCAGGTGATAGCCAACATGCCAGCGCTCCTGTTTTTTCCCTTTCAGAGGCGGCTCACTCAATTGAAAGCAAAACCTGAAGGGTGAGCGCTCATGGATCTCAATGGGACGGCGCCATGCGTTGAGCTGACAGGCAAACTGCTCAATCTCCTGCTCATTTTTCCAGATCACCCTGGCATCATTGCTCCTCAGCGAATGAAGCCATGCGTCATGGATGCTTTCAAATTCGGTGATTTTTGGTGTGCCCGCTTTCTCAAAA
>CAIXCO010000165.1 GCA_903917955.1 uncultured Chlorobiaceae bacterium
ACTGATTACTGATTACTGACAATTGCGGCAAGCAACGCCGTGCCTATGGCCTTGTTTGCGCTGACAAGTCCTTCACCCGATATTGTTGTCTTGCCCCGATAATCAAAACAACAGCCACCCGCTTCAGTGACGATAGGAATCAGTGCCGCACAATCCCATGGGCTCATGATTTTATCGACCGACACTTCCGCCCGTCCGCAGGCAACCCGTGTATGACCATAACAGTCGCCCCATCCACGCACAAGCCCTGCCTGATGGCGAAGCATATCGACAGGGTGTTGAGATACGGTGTCAAGCAGATACTCTTTTTCCGTATAAAGAACCGTTGCATCCCAAACGTCGCTGATGGAGGAGACCGCTATCGGCGAGCCGTTGAGAAATGCCCCGCATCCCCTTTCAGCATAATACATTTCGCCGAGCGCAGGAAAATTGACAACACCAAGCTGCACCGCTCCATCAATTTCAAGGGCAATCATCACGCCGTAGAGTGGGACTCCATGAATAAAGGCCTTGGTACCATCAATCGGGTCGATAATCCAGCGACGGTTGTTGCCAGCCGGGCGCTCATCAAATTCCTCGCCAAGAACTCCATCTGCCGGATAGCGAGAGGCGATTGCTTCTCTTACAAGTTTTTCTGCTTCCCGGTCAGCTTCGGTAACCGGAGTTGCATCCCTTTTGGTAAAAACCTGAAGTGATTTACGTGAAAAGTAGTTTAGGGTTAACTGGCCTGCCTGTTCGGCCAGTTCAACGGCAAGCTGAAGATCTGATGTCATAGCTTTTATGGTTTTTTTAATATATTACGGTACGTAGGATGTTTCAATATAGAAATTGCTGCACACGCAGCACTCCAGCTTAGCCCCGGACATATTCCTGAAAGGACTCTTTTGCCGGTCAAGTTAGTTAATCAATATCGTAAAACACAATGAAACGCTTGATTGCTGAACGCGAAAAAGCCCGTCTTGGAGGCGGACAAAAGCGCATCGATGCACAGCATAAAAAAGGGAAATTTACCGCACGGGAACGAATCGACATGCTGCTTGACGAAGGGAGCTTTGAAGAGTTTGACATGTTTGTTTCACACCGTACCACTGATTTCGATCTTGACAAGGAGCACTATCTTTCTGACGGCGTCATCACCGGCCACGGTACCATCGACGGGCGAACGGTCTACCTCTTTTCACAGGACTTTACCGTTCTTGGCGGTTCGCTTTCAGAGACCAATGCACTGAAAATCTGCAAGGTGATGGATCAAGCCATGAAAGTCGGCGCACCCTTCATCGGAATCAACGACAGCGGCGGGGCAAGAATCCAGGAGGGTGTACGGAGTCTTTCCGGCTATGCAAGTATTTTTCAGAGAAACGTCATGGCATCGGGAGTCATTCCCCAGATATCAGCCATCTTCGGCCCTTGTGCTGGCGGCGCGGTCTACTCCCCTGCTCTCACCGATTTTGTCTTCATGGCCGACAAGACGAGCTACATGTTTGTTACCGGGCCAAAGGTCGTAAAAACTGTTACGGGCGAAACCATTACCGATGAGGAGCTGGGCGGAGCTTCGGTACATGCCACAAAATCAGGGGTCACCCATTTTGTCGGAGCCGATGAAAAGGAGGGAATACTCCTGATCAAAAAGCTGCTGAGTTATCTGCCGCAGAACAATCTTGAAGAGCCTCCCCTTGCCGTTTGTGATGATCCTGCCGACCGGCTTGATGACAAGCTGAACTCCATCATTCCTGAAAAACCATCCATCCCCTACGATGTCAAGGATATAATCCACTCCATTGCCGATAATGGAGAATTTCTTGAAGTTCAGCGGCAATATGCCCGAAACATTGTTATCGGCTTTGTCACCTTCAACGGCATTTCAACCGGCATTGTCGCCAATCAGCCCAACTACCTTGCTGGCTGTCTTGATATCAACGCCTCATGCAAGGCGGCAAGGTTTGTCCGATTCTGCGACGCATTCAATATTCCCCTCGTAACCCTTGTTGATGTCCCTGGCTTCCTTCCCGGCAGTGCACAAGAGTTTGACGGCATTATCACCAACGGTGCAAAACTGATTTTTGCCTACGCCGAGGCCACGGTGCCAAAAATCACCATCATCCTGCGAAAAGCTTATGGTGGGGCATACATCGTCATGAGCTCCAAGCAACTGAGAGGTGATGTCAACTATGCGTGGCCGACAGCCGAAATTGCCGTCATGGGACCCATCGGTGCCATTGAGGTGCTCTATAACCGTTCGCTTAATGCTATGGAAACCAATGAGGAGCGGGCAAAATTTGTTGCAGACAATGCAGCAGAGTACCGTCAAAAATTTGCCAATCCTTATGAAGCCGCAAAATACGGTTATATTGACGATATTATTGAACCGCGCAATACCCGATTCAGGATCATCCGCGCTCTTCAGACGCTCATGACCAAAAAAGATAATAATCCTCCGAAAAAGCACTCGACACTGCCACTTTAACCCTGTAATGTCAATGACCGCAATAGTTCAAATCGCCCCGATTGATATCCTGGCATCAATGAAGGAACATCTGGTTTTTGCCATGACAGGCTTCGGCATACTCTTTTTCACCCTTCTCCTGTTCTCTGTGGTGTTCACCCTTTTGCCAAAACTTCACAGCAGAAAACTCAGAAAAAAATTCCAGCAGATGAATGGAGGGAGTAAATCGACTCTTGCCAACACCATGCTGCCAGGAGAGGTGAGCGCGGCAATTGCCATGGCTATTTCAATATACTTCGATGAGTTGCACGACCAGGAAACAGCCATTCTGACAATAAAAAAGGTAGGAAAAACCTACTCGCCCTGGAATTCAAAAATCTACAATGTTATTAATTTTAACAGTTTTCAACGATGAGGCGATATAAATTCACGATAAGCGGCAACAAGTACAACGTCGAAATCAAATCCATCGAAGAAAACATTGCCGAAATTGAGGTAAATGGTACCTCTTACCATGTTGGACTGGGGAAGGAGATCAAAACGCCACAAACACCGAAACTTGTACGCTATACGCCTCCAGCGCCACCAAAGGCACCGGTACTCAATACCCCGGGCCTGAGCCTGGTCAAAGCACCTCTTCCTGGAACCATCATTGCCATAGCCGTCACACCGGGAATGCAGATAAAACTGGAAGAGCCAGTGCTCGTGCTTGAAGCGATGAAAATGGAAAACAATGTCTTTGCTGAAAAACCCGGCATCGTTAAAACCATCAGGGTTGCTGTAGGCGATACCGTTATGCAGGGAGATATCCTGATAGAAATTGAATAACACCATTATGGACCCAATTGCGCGGTTTCTTGACGTTTCCGGTTTTGCCAACGCAACGCCGGGACACCTCTTCATGATCCTTGTCGGCATGCTCTTTCTCTATGCAGCAATCCGATATGAGTATCAACCACTGCTCCTGATACCGATTGGATTCGGCATCCTGATCGGCAACATGCCCTTTCTGGAACATGCCGGACTGAAGCTTGGCACCTATGAAGAGGGCAGTGTGATGAACTACCTCTTTATGGGTATGCTCAAGGGTATTTTTCCTCCTTTGATTTTTCTCGGAATCGGCGCCATGACCGATTTTTCATCACTGATTTCAAACCCGAAACTTATCCTGATAGGTGTCGCCGCGCAGTTCAGCATTTTTCTGACCTATCTCTGCGCCCTGAGCCTCGGCTTTACCAATCCAGAATCGGCCTCAATTGGTATCATCGGAGCGGCCAACGGCCCGATAGCGATTTTCCTTGCCTCAAAGCTCGCTCCACACATCCTGGGTTCCATCGCCATTGCCACATACTGCTATATGGCCCTTATACCGGTCATTCAGCCCCTGATTATGCGCCTCTTGACGACAAAAAAGGAGCGTCTAATCCGCATGAAACTGCCTCGAGCCGTAAGCAAAAGAGAGAAGGTGATCTTCCCTATCATCGCTTTTCTTTTGACCGGCCTTATCGTACCCGCCTCCCTGCCGATCCTCGGAATGCTCTTTTTTGGCAATGTGCTCAAAGAGTCGATGGTGACAAAACGCCTTGCCGATACCGCCAGAAACACCATAACCGACATCGTCACCATTCTTCTCGGCCTCGCCGTCGGTGCCTCAACCCAGGCAACAACCTTTCTTACGGAAGGATCAATACTGATCTTTATACTCGGGGCGCTCTCGCTGGTCATCGCAACGGCTGGCGGCATCCTTTTCGCCAAAATCATGAACCTCTTTCTCTCCCAGGAACATAAAATTAATCCGTTGATCGGGGCGGCCACCCTTGCGGCCATTCCTGAGAGTGCAAATGCTGTGCAGCTTGAGGGAGTGAGAGCCGATCCCGACAATCATCTGCTCATGCACGCCATGGCTCCAAATGTAGCCGGCGTAATCGCCACAGCCATTACCGCCGCCATCATGATGAGTTTCATGTAGCTCTCTTTTTTCAAAACCGAAAAAGGAAATGCTTCCCGTTGTTCATGGATTTTCGTATTTTCAGCCTTTTTAAAACCATAATTTTTCCCAAGCCATGAGTCAGCTCAATTTGCTCAATATTACCCAGCGACCCAGAAGACTTCGCAAAAGTGCAGCAATAAGAAACCTTGTGCAGGAGAAAAACCTGACCATCAATGATCTTGTTTATCCACTTTTTGTCTGCCCGGGCACAAACGTCGTTGAAGAGGTCTCTTCCATGCCGGGAAGCTTCCGTTACTCGATTGACAATGCAGTAAGAGAGTGCCAGGAGCTTTGGGATCTCGGAATTCAGTCGATTGACCTCTTCGGTATTCCTGAAGTTAAAACTGAAGATGGCAGCGAAGCATACAACGAGTACGGCATCATCCAGGAGGCCATCCGCGCCATCAAGGCAAAAGTACCCGACCTCTGCATCATGACTGACGTTGCACTTGACCCTTTCACCCCTTTCGGCCATGACGGTCTGGTCAGGGATGGCATTATTCTCAATGACGAAACCGTTGAGGTGCTCTGTAAAATGGCCATCTCACACGCCAACGCCGGAGCGGATTTCGTCTCTCCAAGCGACATGATGGACGGCCGTATCGGCGCCATCCGTGAGGCACTTGATGACACCGACTTTTCCGATGTCGGCATTCTCTCCTATGCCGCCAAATACGCATCAAGCTTTTATGGCCCATTCCGTGATGCCCTCCACTCGGCACCACAGTTCGGCGACAAGACCACTTATCAGATGAATCCCGGCAACACCGACGAAGCGATGAAAGAGATCGAACTCGACATCATGGAAGGTGCCGATATCGTCATGGTCAAACCAGGTCTTGCCTATCTTGACATCGTCTACCGTACCAAAGAGCGCTTTGATACTCCGGTAGCAATCTACCATGTCTCAGGCGAATACTCAATGGTCAAGGCCGCAGCAGCACGCGGATGGATTGACGAAAAAAGAGTGATGATGGAATCGCTGCTCTGCATGAAACGTGCCGGTGCCGACCTTATCTTTACCTACTATGCAAAAGAGGCGGCGAAGATACTTCGTTAAGCTTCTCTCTGAAAAGAGTACTCCATTTTCTAAAAGCCCGGCTGCACCGTTCAGAACGCAGTCGGGCATTTACTGTTAAAACAAAATGATACGATACTTTACTGCGGGCGAGTCGCACGGACCGGCCCTTTCAGCCATCGTGGAAGGGATGCCAGCCGGAGTTCCCATCACACTTGAGGAGATCAACCGCCAGTTGGCCCGTCGTCAGCAGGGACACGGGCGCGGAGGACGCATGAAAATTGAGAGCGACAAGGCTGAGGTGCTCTCAGGCATCCGGTTCGGCAAAACCATCGGCTCACCCATTGCGCTCGTCATCAAAAACCGCGACTGGGAAAACTGGACAACCACCATGGCCCAGTTTGAGAAACCCGATACCGAGTGTGCAAAAATAACCATTCCAAGACCGGGCCATGCCGACCTTGCTGGACGCCTCAAATATGGCTTTGACGATATCCGCCCAGTCATTGAGCGCTCATCGGCACGAGAGACCGCCGCAAGAGTGGCCGCTGGAACCGTTGCAAGAGTGTTGCTCAAGGCACTCGGCATTGAAATCGGCAGCTACATCTCAGCCATTGGATCGGCTGCGGAGCCCTCTCCGGATCCTCAACTTGCAGCACTCCTGAACGAAGGGGCTGAGGCCGTCGCACACCAGGCTGACCTTTCGCCGGTACGCATGCTCGGGAAAAAAAGTGAAGCTGAAGCTCTTGCCGCCATAGATGCCGCAAGTGAGAGGGGTGACACCCTTGGCGGAATCATTGAAATCTTCATCACCGGAGTGCCTCCCGGATTCGGCAGTTATGTGCAGCACGACCGGCGTCTTGATGCCGCACTCGCCGCCGCGATCATCTCCATCCAGGCCATCAAGGGAGTCGAAATTGGTACCGCCTTCGAAAATGCCGCAAAGCCAGGCTCTCAGGTGCACGACGAGTTTTACCTCTCCCCAAAAGAGGGTGTGACCAGAAAAACCAACCGCGCTGGCGGCCTCGAAGGGAGCATGTCGAGCGGTCAGACCATCCACCTGCGGGCAGCCATGAAGCCAATCTCCTCGCTGGTCACTCCCCTGCAATCCTTCGATGTTGAAACCCTGCAACCCACCCCGTCACGCTTTGAGCGGAGCGATACCTGCGCCGTCCCCGCTGCCGGTGTGGTTGCCGAAGCAGTTCTGGCCCCGGTCATCGCCAATGCACTGCTTGAAAAACTCGGTGGCGATAATCTGGCTGAAATCCTCCAGCGCCTTGACCTTTACCGGGAGAGTATCCGCAACACCTTTCGCGGCTGAACATCTGGCTGTTTGATGCGCCCTCTTTGCTCCATAGTTGAGATCTTAACGAGAGGGCATTTATTGAAGTGTTCCGAAAAAATCAATCAAAAAAAATACTCTTTTGTTATCATTTTAATATTTCGTAAATACTACAAAATGTTCGTTGATCTATGACATGAATCCTGAGCCATTACAATGAAAGGCGCCTGTCACCATATCAGAAGCAATGCCCACGAGAGCTGGGTTAAGACTGCTGTTGTGACACTCTCATTGCTGACGGGATATCGCGCTTTTGCCTTGCCCGTAGAGGGGATGGTGGTTGCAGGGCAGGGAACAATAAGCACTCCATCGACTACATTGATGCGCATCGAACAAAAAAGCAACAGCGCCATCATCAACTGGAGTGCCTTCGGTATTGAGCGTGGTGAAGCTCTCAACATTGCCCAGCCCGATACCCGTTCCATCCTGCTCAACCGGGTTACAGGGAACAATGCTTCTGAAATATTCGGATCACTTTCAGCAAACGGCAGGGTCTTTCTGGTGAATCCGAACGGCATCCTTTTTGCCCCCGGTGCCAGCGTCCATGTTGGAGGACTGGTAGCCTCCACTCTGGCCATCAGCGACAACGACTTTCTCTCTGAACAATACCGCTTCTCCCGGAATGGTACTGCCGCTTCAGTGGTCAACGAGGGAGATATCAACGGAGGATTTATTGCGCTGCTCGGAGAGAGTGCTGTCACCAACAGCGGAACAGTTGTCACCATCAAAGGGACAACCGGAATGGGCGCTGGAGAGAAAATTACCCTCAACATAGACCCTGGTGGACTAGTGGCGATCAAGGTGGATAAAAGCTCCCTGAACGCGCAGATAACAAACAGTGGAGTGATTGAGGCCGATGGCGGCAGAGTGGTGATCACCACCTTGGCAGCCGGAGAGTTGCTTGCCTCAGTAGTCAATAACAGCGGCAAGGTGCGTGCAGCGAGTATGACAGAACGCGACGACTCCATCGTGATCGAAGGGGGCTCCATCATCAACACGGGCTCGTTCACCGCTTCCAGCATAAACGCAAGAGGGAACAACATCCTCGACGCTGGCAGATGGAGTGCGGAGGGCAGTGTAAGAGGCGGCTCCATACACATTGATGCGGCGGGCACGGTTGAGCAGTGTGCGGCCAGCCAGATATCAACCAATGGCGGCAATGGCGGCCAAATCCACATCAATGCCGGAAAGGCCCTCTACCTCTCAGGAACACTGTGTGCAAACGGCCGTGACGGAGAGGGTGGCGAGATCAGGGTCACTGCGCCAAACACGCTCCTCGCCGCAGCACGGATAGAGGCTAATGGCAAGAAAGGCGGAGGAAGTATCTTCGTCGGTGGTGGCTGGCAGGGAATGGATGGCTCACTGGCCAACGCCGCGACCACCACGGTAACCAATAACAGCCTGCTGACAGCCAACGCTATTGAGAACGGCAACGGAGGCAAGGTGGTACTCTGGTCGGATCTCTCAACAGCCTTTGCCGGAACCATAGAGGCCAGGGGAGGCCGCAACCGTGGCAACGGAGGAGCCGTTGAAGTATCAAGCCATAAGAATCTCGCATTCTCCGGTCAGGTCGTGACGAGCGCACCCCAAGGCGAAAATGGCTTCCTGCTGCTTGATCCGCTCAACATCACCATTGATGCCAATACCATAATCCCCCTCTTCACCCTCATTTCGTTGCCTGACACAAACCCTGCGGCAGGTGACGAGCATGGCTCCGGCACCATCCTCGAACTGGGCAACGGCAATATCCTTGTTGCCAGCCCCCTCGACGACTTCGTCGCAACAGATGCGGGAGCAATCAGACTCTACAAGCCGGATGGCACCTTGCTCTCCATGCTCTGCGGCTCTTCCGTCAATGACATGGTGGGTGAAACAGTGACCGCCCTGAGCAGCAGGAGCAGTGCCGTCACGTTGACACGCCAATGGTCGAATGGTGGTCAGGCCGACGCCGGTGCGATCACCTGGATCAATGGAACCAGCGGTATCAGCGGAATTGTCTCCCAAAGCAACAGTCTGGTAGGCTCTTCGACCAATGATGGAGCCTCATCGCGTGTGATTCCCCTCACAAACAACAATTACGTAGTCAGTACGCCAAACTGGGATAAAAGTACCCTCACTGAAGTCGGTGCTGTCACCTGGGGCAGTGGACAGGGAGGTACCGTCGGGGTAATAGGAACTACAAAGAGTCTGACCGGTTCCAGTAAAAACGATCAAGTTGGAACTGTAACAGCACTGACCAACGGCAATTATGTTGTCTCTTCCTTGTTGTGGGACAAGGGAACCACTGCCAATACAGGAGCTGTGACCTGGGGAGATGGCTTTAACGGAACCGTCGGCTCCGTAAGCGCAACCAACAGCCTGGTCGGCACCAAAACAGGCGATCAGGTAGGCAGCGTAACAGCACTGACGAACGGTAATTACGTCGTGAGCGCTCCCAATTGGGACAATGGTTCACTCACCAATGCTGGCATGGTCACCCTCGTAAATGGTGCCACCGGTGCGGTCGGGACAATAAGCGCTGCGAGAAGCCTGGTCGGTTCCAAAAAAGAGGACAAGGTTGGAGGAGAGGTAACTGCTTTGAAAAACGGTAACTACACCGTTATTTCTGCAAACTGGGACAATGGAGCAACTGTTGACGCAGGTGCCGTAACATGGGGGAATGGAGTCACCGGCACAGTGGGAACAATAAGCGCAGCAAACAGCCTGGTCGGTTCTACAACCGGTGACCTTGCGTCAGCTCATGTTACAGCACTGACTAATGGCCACTTCGCTATCAACTCCCCCGGTTGGGACAAAGGCTCTATTGTCGACGCGGGGGCCGTAACCTGGGGTAATGGAATTACTGGCAGTGCAGGAACAATAAGCGCCTCCAACAGTCTCGTAGGATCGACAACAAAAGACGCCCTTGCATCAACCCTCACAGCACTGGCCAATGGTAATTTTGTACTCGCTTCGCCAAATTGGGATAATGGATTGACCGTCGACGTTGGAGCTGTAACCTGGGGTAATGGCCTTGGCGGCACTGTCGGGGCCATAAGCATGGCCAACAGTCTGACAGGCTCTACAACAAATGACGGTGAGCACGTTCACATAACAGCTCTCACCAACGGCAATTATCTGGCGGGCTCGCCATTCTGGGATAATGGTTCAGCCAGCGATGCAGGGGCGGTAACCTGGGGCAATGGAATCGGTGGCACCATCGGGCTGATAAGTGCGGCCAACAGTCTGGTAGGGTCAACCAAAAATGACTATGCCGGATCGGATGCTTCGGGGACAAACAAGGTGACTGCATTGACGAATGGCAATTACGTGGTCTCGTCAACAGTATGGGACAAGGGGACGACAGCCAATGCCGGCGCTGTAACTTGGGGAGATGGCCTTGGCGGCACTTCGGGGGCAATAAGCGCAGAGAACAGTTTGACGGGTTCAAAAACAGGCGATCAGGTAGGGGCGGTGACAGCCATGCCCGACGGAAGCTACGTGGTTTCCTCTCCCCTGTGGAACAATGGCTCACTCACCAACGCAGGCGCAATAAGCTGGTTGAGTGGACTCGGCAGCACGACCGGCGAGATCAGCTCTTTGAACAGCCTGCTGGGCTCCAGTAAGGAAGATCAACTGGGCATTGGCGGTATTACCCCTCTCACTGCGGGCAGCATGGCCGGAAGTTTCATTGTCAGCTCCTTTAACTGGTCAAACAAAACCGGCAAAGTAGATATTCTTACACCAATCACCGAGCGGGAATCGATACAGCAGGAGTACTCCTTCAATCCCGATAAAGACTATAGCTTCACTCCTGGCCAGATAACCACACTGCTTGATGCAGGTGAGCATGTTATCCTGAAGGCGAATAACGACATCACCATCAATTCAGCCATTCTTGCCAACAACCCCCTTGGCAGTGGCGGCAATCTTGAGCTGAATGCAGCGAAAAGCATTCTGATCAATGCAAATATCACGACCGGCAACGGAAATCTGAGACTGGTTGCCAATGAGAGGCAGGCTAACGGAGTTGTTGACGCCGGACGCTCTGCGGGCGAGGCGACCATCACCATGGCCCCGGGCACAGCCATCGACGCAGGCTCAGGAAACGTCACCATCGAACTGCGCGACGGAGCAGGAAACAGCAACCGGGAGAGCGGTGCACTCACCTTGCGCACCATCACGGCTGGCACCATCAGCGCTGTAAACTTGGGGCCAACAGCCGGTTCAGGGATAACCCTTGCCTCAGGAACCCTCACCGCGAGCGCAACCAGCGGCAGCACCATTGTTCTGGCTGGTCAAAATTTCACCAACAGTGCCAACACAAAACTCTCCACTGCCGGAACAGGACGCTGGATCATCTATTCGGCCAATCCTGAAGCAACCATTAAAGGCGGACTGCTATCCGACTTTCGTCACTACAACGCCAGTTACAGCGGCTATCCACCCCTCAATGTAAACGAATCAGGCAATGGCTTTATCTATGACACTCTTCCGAGCCAGCTTTCGGTCACAATGACCGTAACCAGCGGCAGCGCCAGCAGCACTTTCGGCATAAAGCCTGCGACCACTTTTGGCTATACCCTCACCGGCTTTAACGACAGTGAAGATAATGCTGAAAATATCGGCCTTTTTGGCTCAATAATAACCTCCGGAGTTCCCACGGCAACCTCAAACATTGGCAATTATGCAATAGAGTATGCTGGCGGCCTGTCGAGCAGCGCAGGCTTCACCTTCACCGCAGGCAGCAAACTCATCTATACCGTTGAAAAGCAGCCCGTCGACGTCAATGAGATTAATCCATTGGTAAACTGGCAATCGGACAGGGCGCAGAATGCTCGAAAAGCGCTTTCAACCGAAACCCTTCTCAACAACCAGAATCAGACAACCAGCACTCTGCTGGCGGGCTCTCTCATACAGCAAAAAGAGGCTCATGCTACCCCAAAAAGCGCAAAGAGTAGAGGGTTTGTTGCTGTCAAAACAATAGAGGTGCCGGAAGCTGCGGAGGCATTTTTTATTTTCCCTCTCCCTGACACCCTGTTCAGCCACAGCAATCCTGATGCAGTTATCTCTCTTGAAGTGCAGTCTGTCAACGGCTCATCGATACCCTCATGGATGACGTTTGACCCACATCGGAAGGTCATAAGCGGAAAAGCACCAAAAGAGGCGAAAGGGCTCTACCGTATAGAGCTGCTCGCCAAAGACCAGTTTGGTGAAGAAGCCCGTTCCATACTGCTGATAAAAATCGGATAAACTTTACGGAGTCCACCATGTCCAGATCACTGCAAACACTCATCTTCGTATCAGCCATGACAGCACACAGCGCTTTTGCTGCGGATATTCCTGACGCTGGCCGGATGCTCAGGGAGAGCACTCCCCCGCCCTCCCTTGAGCCGCAAAAAGAGGCACCAACGTTTCAAAGTCCGGAGAGGCAGAAAGAACAGAACGAAAGCGGCACACTGCTCAAGGTGACGGGCTTTACCTTTACAGGCAACACTCTCTTTTCAAGTGATGAGCTTTCAAGGCTTATGTCGGGCTGCATCAATAAAGAGATGACCTTTTCCGGACTGAATGAGGCCAGCGCAGCAATAACCAACGCTTACCGGCAAAAAGGCTATTTTCTCGCTTCAACTTTTTTCCCGCCGCAAACGATACAACCCGGCGATCCCCTTCTCATTGAAATCATTGAAGGCGTTCTCGACACTCTCCATGTCGAAACCATACCGGTCAAGACACGAATCCAGAAATCCATCCTGGAAAGTTATGCCAACCAGGTGCCCCGCCAGCAGCCTCTTGAAGAGGGCTCACTTACCTCCATGGTCATGAGAGTCAATGATCTCCCCAATATCTCTTCGCGCATCCTGCTCGAACCAGGCTCCCGTCCCGGCACAACGCGTGCAACCCTTGAAGTTGCCGAAGGCCGGCCCTACAGCTTTGCACTCGACATCGACAACTTTGGGAACCATGCAACCGGAGAGAACCAGGTTGGTGCCACCATGGAGCTCTACTCACCCCTTCATCTCGGAGATCAGTTCACCCTGCGCTTGCAGTCATCCACAACCGGAGACTTGCGGAACATACAGGCTGGCTATACCGTACCGGTAACCCTCTCTGGCACAAGGATCGGAGTACACTACAGCTCGGTAAGCTACCAGTTGGGAGGATTATTTGAACCATTAAACGCTGATGGCAATGGCCACAACCTGACGCTTGCCGTTACCCAGCCACTCATACGCCAGCGAAACTTGATTGTAAACGCAACCGTTGCCGGAGAAAGCAGTAGACTTGACGACCGAATGGAGAGCATATCACTCAAAAACAGCCGTCACAGCCTCTCCTGGCAGGCAGGCCTTACTGCGATCCAAAGGGAGAGTGGTTTGGGGGGAAGCTCTACTTCACTCTCGCTTGGTTTTGTGGGTGGGCGCCTCAATATTGATGATGCCGAAGCACTTTCAACCGACCAGTTACCAGACGGACTGCACACCAACGGTGGTTATTCAAAAATTGCCATGGCTCTTGGACGAAACCAGAGCATCTCTCAAGGGTTCACTCTCTACGCGGGAGCATACGGGCAATGGGCTCAAAAAAACCTGAGCAGCTCGGAACAGCTCTCACTCGGGGGACCGAGTGCCGTGCGTGCGTGGCAAAGGGGTGAATCATACGCCGACAAGGGTGTTGTCGCAACAACAGAACTGCGCTATCTGGCAGGCACTCTCGGAGAACTTCCCGGCACACTGCAATTCAGCGCTTTTGTTGACCACGGCTATGCCCTTCTTCATGCAAACCCCACCGCCAATGGTGAAACGAACACTCGCAACCTTACCGGAGCAGGGTTCGGCGTGAAATGGTTCAACATCAGCAACTACAGCCTTCAGGCAACGTGCGCATGGAAAATTGCCGGTGAAAGCAACCCCACCGACACCCCCATGATTTTTGTCCAGGCGGTAAAACGATTTTAGCTCTCAATTTTGATATATCTCTTGATAGATACCGGAATTATATTTAGACTGCGAAAAGCTTTTTATCAAGGAGGACCACCTATACCTGTTACGTCATCAGTTACACAGGCTGAATTACTCTATGGCTTGGCAAAACGCGCCTATCCAAAAGGCCTCACAGCCCGAGTCCATGAGTTTTTGATTCGGGTAAAAATATTGGCCTGGGATAAAGATGTTGCCACTTTCTATGGTGATCTTCGAGCCAGATGCGAAACCGCAGGTGTAACGCACTCACCACTTGACCTCATGATTACTGCTCATGCCCAGGCAGTCAATGCAATTCTTGTCACAGGAGATAAAGCGTTTTCCAGAATCCCGGATCGGTTGACTCTGGAAAATTGGACACTGCCACCAGAATAATCATCTGGTATCAAGGGAGTCGTTACGGCCATTCATCCCGTAATCGCTTCTGAATTTCTGAAGGATCACCGGAAAACGTGGCGGAAGTCTCAAGACCGCCTGCCATATCGATCAGCATCTCTTTACCTGACGCAGGCTCACCTGCTATTTTATTTTGCAGGAACTCGGCAAAATCAAGTATCTCAGCTACGACCGGTTCAGGAAGCTCTTTTGCTGTTTTATAGAGTTTCTCCGCTGTATTCATCTGGATTCCCTGTTGCTGAACATGATGGTCTC
>CAIXCO010000166.1 GCA_903917955.1 uncultured Chlorobiaceae bacterium
ACTATTGTTCTGGATGATACTGTAAATTTTCGGGCGCTTTTTCTTAATGGGATGCTGGGGCTTTTTGAGACGAGGCATTCACGGTGGTGGATTGGAGGGGGCGTAGGTTATGGGCAAACCAAATTTCCTGATGCCACGAGCGCAACACCGTGCGGTTGTTTGCAACCGTTAACTCATGATGCTCTTTCGTTTCGAGTGAAATTTCAGGCTGAGCGAGAGATTTCAACAAATGCAGCTTTGTTTGCAGAGGCAGGTTATATAAAGTTGACTGGTGGTGAGACAAACAACATTCCTGGTTCCGATTATGGTACTCTGAATGTGACCAATCTGGCCCTCGGTCTTCGTGTGTATTTATAAACTGACACATTGACATCCGTTTCGTAGACCTTTTAAATGGCCTTGTAGTTTTGCTGCGAGGCCATTTTTTTTGCCATCAAGTAAACATGCGTGATGAGTGATAAGGGATTGATTTTTAGCTTTTATTAATGCATGTTGTTAACCGGTAGCTGTTTATTGAGTAAACAAACATAGTGATGACAACAAATACTATTCTTCCCGATGTTCTGCAGAACAAAAGAAAATTAAATAAAATAGCGGTCTTTACTTCAGGCGGTGACGCCCCCGGAATGAATGCTGCCATTCGTGCTGTAACTCGCGCAGCCATTTCCAAGAAGCTGAAAGTCACCGGAATTCGTCATGGGTATCAGGGTATGATTGATGGTGATTTTATTCCGCTGACAGCTTCTGATGTCAGCGGGATTATTCAATCAGGCGGAACAATACTGAAAACGGGCAGGTGTGAGGCATTCAAAACTCCTGAAGGACGCCAGCAAGCCTATCAACACTTGAAACGCGCTGAAATTGATGCTGTTGTCGTCATTGGTGGTGACGGTTCTTTTAGTGGAGCGATGGAGATGTCGCAGGAATTTGATGTTTCGTTTGTCGGCATTCCTGCTACCATTGACAATGATATCTATGGCACAGATTATACCATTGGATATGAAACCGCATTGAATACTGTCGTTGATGCTGTTGATAAAATCAGGGATACCGCAAGATCACATGGCCGGATTTTTTTTGTTGAAGTAATGGGTCATGAAGCGGGCTTGCTGGCATTGGATAGCGGTATTGCCTCCGGGGCAGAGGTTATTTTAATACCAGAATCAACGGAACAACATGAAGAGCTGGAATGGTTTTTGAACAAAGGGTACAAGCAGAAGGAGAGCAGCGGCATTATTATTGTTGCTGAGGGAGATGAAACAGGAGGGGCCATGAAGATTGCAGAAAAAGTAAAAGTAGAACACCCTGATCTTGATGTACGGGTCACTATTCTTGGTCATATTCAGCGAGGAGGCAGCCCGTCTGCTAAAGATCGGATAAATGCTACAAGAATGGGGGTTGCTGCCGTTGAAGCATTGTTTGATGACCAGAAAAGTATCATGATTGGACTTGTCAATGAAAAAATTGTTCAGGTGCCCTTTAATAAAGCTGTAAAACTCAATCACAGTATCGACCTCAGTCTGCTCGAAATTCAACGGCTGATGAATTTCTGAGAGTGCTGTTTTTTTGCTGCGGCCAGGTCAACTTTTTTAAGCTAAATCAATCGCAAGGATATCTTTCATGTCAAAGATTTTTTCTCTGGTTCTCTCTGTGATCGTAATGCTTTCTTCGTTCACAACTTTTGCGGGATCAAAATCAGCCTCTCTCGAACTGGCTCCCCAGGTAACCCTCGGGAGCTATAAGGGGTTGGTTGAAGATCATTTGGGTGGTGTTTTGCGCACTGCAAGGGTGATTGCTGTAACCTCAGAAGCCAGAATGGCTCAATGGGAGTTGGTCAAGCCCATGCTTGATCGTTTCAGCAAAGACCTTGCGACCGATGCGACAGTGTGGTTTGTATTACCTGATGGCAGCTATTATTCAACGGAAACCGGCGGAGTAAGTGATCAGAATTTGAAGAGTCGCAACTACTTCTCGAAACTCATGGCTGGTCAGGATGTTTTGGGTGAGCTGGTCATAAGTAAATCGACCGGACATCGTTCGGTGATTGTTGCTACTCCGGTGATCGTTAATGGAGCGGTTGTTGCGGCAGTTGGCGTCTCCGTAAGGGTTCGTCTGTTGTCACAACTTCTTGATTCGGATATAAAATTGCCCGATAACACCTATTTTTATGCTCTTGATTCTGATATCAGGATTGTTCTGCACAGAAATGTGGATCGCATGTTCAAAAGCGTCAGCGATGTGGGGGATGAGAGCCTGGGTAACGTCTTCAAGGGCATTTTGAATCGGAATCAGGGGATCTTTAACTATACCCTTAATGGCAGGAAAATGAGATCGATATTTCAGAAATCCACTATTTTGGGATGGTATTTCTTTATCGCACAGGAACAGAAGTGATTGTCTCAGTCTATTGCCCTGTTTTTTTGTTTTGAAAAATTTACTTTACATAATATATATTTTACGAAACACCTGTGAAACGCAAAACAAATTCAACATCATATTGATGAATAAAAGCGCTGAAAATCTTGTTCAGGAATGAGGCTCTACAGGCAACTGAAATTACGCTGGAGCTTCATAGCTTTTCCGAAAAAACCTGATGATTCATGTTAAAACCATGCAAGCTTTTGGTTGAGATGAGGTTTTGCTGTATCAGGACAAACCGCAAAAGCAGATTTGTTTTCCTATAATGGGGGGATTTATTGAT
>CAIXCO010000167.1 GCA_903917955.1 uncultured Chlorobiaceae bacterium
CGGTTTTTTGACCTTGTAGGCCAGGGTGTCGGTGAGGAAAATCCATGAGATATGGGTCTCAACAACCTCGATGGTTCCGGTGGCATGAGTGTATGCCTCCGGTCGGCTCAACGCTTCTCTCAACAACGCCATCTTTTTTTTATTCAAAGAATTTTAAGGGTCGGGGGCGGTAAAAAAACGCTCTTGCGGCAATATAGGGGAGTGGGGAGAAGCTGGCAAGAATCATCGGCAACGAAAATGGATTCCTTTGAAAAAAATGTAAATTGAGAGTCTATAGCCGATATTCGCCATTCATCATATTCATGCATCTCAACTCACCTTTATGATACATCTTTCAAGGATTCTTTGTCCGACCGACTACTCCGCCACATCGGATAACGCTGTGCGTTATGCTGTTGAATTTGCCAGAAAAGTCGGGGCCCACGTCAGGTTTGTACATATTCTTTCTGCCGGAACACCTCCTGAAAAAACGGTTGATGCTCCCGAACTCCCTGTCGTGGAGCAAGAGGAGGATGATGCTCTTCCTGAACAGTTTTCCCGTCTTTTGATGGCTGAAAAAAAGAAGGGGTTAAATGCCGATATTCGTATTCTCAAGGGTGAGGCTCCAAAGGTCATTGCTGAACAGGCACACTCATGGGGTGCCGATTTAATCATCATGGGTTCTCACGGTCGTACCGGTTTGCAGCGGCTCATCATGGGCAGTGTTGCCGAAGAGGTCTTTCGCTCTTCCGACATTCCCGTTCTCCTGGTCAAGGAGCAGGCTGCGGCCAAAATTATAACAGAGTAATCTTCCATATCCCAAGTCTCTTTCAATTTTAGTGCGTTACACTTTTATGGAACATTTCAGGCAATCAATTCTCAATCTTATTACTGAAACATCGGCAAATCTGCCGAGTGACGTTCGTTGTGCCCTTGCAGCCGCCATTGAGCGCGAAGATCCGCTCTCGCAGGCCGGTCTTGCCATGTCGACCATCTCGGTCAATATCGACATGGCTGTTGATAATATCTCCCCGGTCTGCCAGGATACCGGCATGCCCACCTTTTTCATTCATACACCCCGTGGAGCCGATCAACTGCTCATGAAACGGGAGATTGAAGAGGCCATCCGGGAAGCCTCCAGAACCGGCAAACTCCGCCCCAATGCGGTTGATGCCATTAGCGGCAAGAATTCCGGCACCAATCTCGGCGACCATTTTCCGGCAATTCACTTTGAACCTTGGGAAAAGGATGAGATTGAGGTCAAGCTGATTCTGAAAGGGGGAGGATGCGAAAACAAAAACATTCAGTACTCGCTGCCCGATGAAATTCCCGGTCTCGGAAGCGCGTCACGCGATCTTGAGGGTGTCCGCAAGTGTTTGCTTCATGCTGTCTACCAGGCGCAGGGTCAGGGGTGCAGCCCCGGTGTTATCGGCGTTGGTATTGGCGGCGACCGCACCAGTGGCTTTGAGCTTGCCAAAAAGCAGCTCTTCCGCACCATTGATGATCGCAACCCCGACAGCCAGCTCGATGCTCTTGAGCAGGAGATTTTGCAGAAAGCCAACACCATGGATATCGGCCCGATGGGCTTTGGCGGAAAAACTACCCTCTTTGGTTGCAAAATCGGCAAATCACACCGCGTTCCAGCGAGCTTTTTTGTCTCGGTTGCCTATAACTGCTGGGCCTACCGCCGCCTTGGCGTTTTGCTCGACCCGGCAAC
>CAIXCO010000168.1 GCA_903917955.1 uncultured Chlorobiaceae bacterium
GTTGCCCGTTACCGTATCATCAACCGATCCATTTCCGCTGTCAGGAGGCAGTTGCCAAAGCGTAATGATGCAAATTGTTGTGAGACCCAGTCATTGGTCTGAGTTTCACAACAACTGCAAATAACAAGCGTTTTAGGGGGTCGTTAATACCACCCTCTCAGTTTCATTGCTTCGGCCACTCGCTCGATGGCGACGATGTAGGCTCCCAGCCGGTTATGGACACCATACTTGCGAGATGCTTTGTGTACCGCGCTGAAGGCGGTTTTCATCTTTTTTTCAAGGCGTTTGTGTACCTCATCCTCTTCCCAGTAGTATCCATAAGAGTTTTGCACCATTTCGAACCAGGAGACGGTTACACCACCGGCATTACAGAGAAAATCAGGAATGACATAGCATCCGTTCTTGTAAAGAATGTCATCTGCTTCAGGTGTTGTAGGGCCATTGGCCAGTTCAGCGATAATTTTGGCTTTGACTCTCTGTGCGTTATTTCCGGTGATAACCTCTTCAAGCGCAGAGGGAAAAAGCACGTCAACGTCAAGTTCAAGCAGCGCTTCATTGGAGATGTACTCTGCTTCCGGAAAACCGGCGACAGAGCCCGTCTGTGCTTTATGGGCCAGAACATTTTCATACCATAATCCATCAGGATTGTAGATGCCCCCTTTTGAGTCTGAAACGGCGACAACTTTCATGCCGAGCAGTTCTACGGCAAGTTTGTGGGCAAATGAACCTGCGTTGCCATATCCCTGAATGGCAGCGGTCTTGCCTTTAATATCGATGCCAAGTTCATCGGCAGCATCACGAACACAGTAGATTCCGCCTCTTGCAGTTGCGTCACCTCTTCCGGCAGAACCGCCGAGTGCAAGGGGTTTTCCGGTGATGACACCAAATTCGTTGTTTCCCTGCATCATGGAATATTCGTCGGCCATCCATGCCATGATCTGCGGTGTTGTGTAGACATCAGGGGCCGGGATATCCTTTTTCGGGCCAAGAATGCCGCCGACCTGGCGGATATAGGCACGGGACAACCGTTCCAGTTCACCAGCAGACATGCTTTTCGGATCACAGATAATTCCGCCTTTGCCTCCGCCGAGGGGAATATCCATGACAGAGGTTTTCCAGGTCATCCAGGCACCAAGTGCTCTTACCGTATCAATCGTTTCATCAGGGTGAAAGCGGATTCCCCCTTTATTCGGACCACGGGCATCGTTATACTGAACCCGGAAGCCATGAAAGATTTTTGTTTTTCCGTTGTCCATTTTCACCGGCAGGGTAACATGAAGTTCCCGTGAAGGCCAGCGGAGAAGCTCATGAGCCGCCGAGTCAAGCTCCATGACAGCAGCAGCTTCATCAAGTTGACGTTGAGCTGTTTTGAAAGGGTTAATTGCGGATTGTGGTTCGTTTTCTTTTCTTTGACTCATGGCGATGTTCTTTTAGTTGATGAATCGAACGGCGCAGAGATACGTTGGCAGACTCCTGATGAAAAGCGTATGGTGCGATGAGCGGAAGTTACAAAAAGGTAGATAATTATTTTTGACCTGTTTTTAATTTTACAACAACGAAGAGGAGTCTCAATTGGAAGGGAGTCGGCATTCAACGTTGTTTCATTCCTTGTGGCATCATTGGCAGGTGCTTCTGCCAAATTTCAGTCAAGAGTGATGCTGCCATCGTAGATAATTTTTGCCGGACCTGAAAGAAAGAGATTGTTCATCTCTTCATTGAACTGAACTTCAAGGGTATCTCCGCTTTTTACGGTAACCTGCACAGTGGTCGAGCTGATTTTTCCGAGGCGATAGCTCATCAGGGCAGCGGCAACTGCTCCTGTACCACAGGCAAGGGTCTCCTCTTCGACACCTCGCTCAAAGGTACGGAGGGCAAGCGAGTGGGGGGAAGTAATTTCGATAAAGTTGACATTGGTACCATCTACAAAGAGGTCTGTTCTGTGGCGGATACGTTTTCCTGTTTCCTGCACATTAACAAGGTCAAGATCGGAGGTGTAAAGAATGGCGTGGGGAGAACCGGTATTGACTGCGTAGCAGCACTCTCCGTCAATATCAAGGTCAGTTCTGAATCCTTGGGGTGGAAGCATTTTCAGCTTGACACTTTCCGGCCCGAGAACCCAGGCATCGTAGCGGTTTCCATTGGCTTCAAAGGTATAGGAGTTGTCGGCTGCGGCCGCGATCCCGATGGTAGATGCGAAATAGACGGCACACCTTCCGCCGTTTCCGCACATTGATCCAGGAAAGCCGTCTGCGTTGTAGTATTTCATGCTGAAGGCATACTCTGCTGAGGGCTCAA
>CAIXCO010000169.1 GCA_903917955.1 uncultured Chlorobiaceae bacterium
TGGCAAAACAGCACCCTGTCGCATAACCGGTAACGCCCGGGCGGTCAAACTGCGGAGCATCTTTTTTTCTGATCCCGACGTGGCGAATAAGGCCAGTCGAAAGATTGACAACACCACCGGCATACCAGAGCGTGTCGGGCCGATTGAGATAGAAAATTTTCGGCACGGCAATTCCTGCCGAAGGGTTGCGTTGCAGCGTTTCAACCAATGGCACACAAAAACCGGCGTCAACAAGGGTGTCGTTGTTCAGAAAGATGACAAATTCGGCACCCAGCTCCAGAACCCGCCGGAATCCGGCATTGTTGCCTCCTGCATAGCCGATATTGGAGGGCAGAAGCAGCAGTTCAATATCCCAAAATGCCTCCCTGATCCTCTCCACAGAGCCATCGGTTGAACCGTTATCGACAATCAACACCCGGCAGGAGGGCGATCTGACTACAGCAAGCGACTCCAGACAGGCAAGAGTATCCTCTGCGCCATTCCAGTTCAGCACCACAATGCAGCTCAAGTGAGTGATCATCACCTCTTTGCGGCTATGGATTCAAAAAAACCGCCTGCCGCCTCCACAAAACTCTCCCAGGAAAAGTCACGATTGAATGCTTCGATAGCGGGGCGAATAGCCTCAAGCTCACGCCTCTCGCGGCAATCAAGAAACTCCCCGACCGCTTCCGCAAAGCCTGCCGCCGAACAGTCAGGAGCGATCCAGCCGGTTTTGCCATGACAGACCATCTCGGGAAGGGCTCCTGCCGGTGTGACAATGACGGGCAAACCATGACCGTAGGCAAACCTCACCACTCCCGACTGTGTTGCACTGCGGTAAGGAAGAGCAACCGCATCAACTGCAGCAAAAAAAAGGGCCGTGCGTTCACGGGAGACATAGCCGGGATAGAGATCGACACTCCTCTCAATTCCGAGCTGAGCGAGAAGCGTGCGGTAGCTCGCAGCACTCTCATGAAAGTGTCCGGCAACCACAAGACGAAGGGCTGGCTCCCTCTGAAGAATTGACGGCATGGCACGAAGCATTGTATCAAGCCCTTTGTAGCGGCGCACATAGCCAAAAAAAAGGAGCACCGGAGAGTGAATATCCAAATTGAGCGCACTGCGGGCATCCTCCACCGAAGGGCTCTCGCCATCCGGCTCATAGAGTGGGTGAAAGAGTTGCAGCAGGGGAACATCGGGCATAACCGCCCGCACCTCCTGCGTCACAGTGGCCGAAAGGGTCACCACTCCATCAGCAGAAGCGGCAAGCAGCCTCCACATCAGAGGCTCGAAAAAAAAAGGTTCATGTGAAGAGAGGTTGTGGAGCAGTACCACCATTTTGATACCGGTCAGACGGCGTATCACAAAATAGAGCGGTGCCAGCAATCCGCTCCAGTAGGCCACAAGCAGCAGATCCGGCTTCAGTGACCTGAGACGCCGAACAGCTCCAAACCATGTGAATGGGTTAAAAAGCACCAGACGCGCCTCACAAAAGGATGCAGTATCGGCAACGGGAACCCCTTCAGATCCCCCTTTGACCAGAAAATCGGGGTAGAGCGCCCTGAAAGCAAAAGGTGTAACCGCATATTCCCGGCCTTGAAGAGCACCCATCAACACTCCGCTGAACCGGGCAATCCCGCCCTTCAGGGGAGAAAAAGGAGATATGAAGGCAATTTGCAACGCTAAACCTCTCCAAAACCCTGCTCAAAAAACTCGACCAACTGGCGGGAGGCCTCGTCAGCGTCCACGCCATCAAGCTTAAGCGTCAACCGGGTACCTTTCGGGGCGGCAAGGCTCATGACACCAATAATTGACTTTGCATTAATTTCAACGCCCTGCATCTCGATAAAAAAATCTGATTTGAAACGGGACGCGAGTTTGACCACTGCAGCCGCAGGTCTGGTATGCAGCCCTGCTTTGTTTTTAACGACAACTTCCTGAACAATCACGAATTTCTGTTCCCTTTTTGTAGAATTAAGTTACAATGTTTTCACCATTGCAATCTCATCGCAGGCCATAAGCTTGGGGCAATGAGTGCAATCCCTCCATATTTTCTGTGGAAAATACTCTTTCTTGATTTCGCTGTAGCCGAGTCGGCGAAAAAAACCCGGGCTGAGCGTCAAAACAAAAACCTCCACAACCCCCTCTTCACGCAGGACCGTCTCGGCCTTATCAACCAGCAACCGTCCTATACCCTTCATTTTATAGCGGTTAAAAACAGCAAGCGAACGGATTTCGGCCAGCTTCAGGGTATAGAATGCAATAGCACAACACCCTATCACTTCACCGTTGTATTCAGCGACAAAAAAGTTACGAATATTTTCAATAATATTCTCGCCGGAACGTTCGAGCATGATTCCCTGAAGCGCATACTCTGCCGTGATGGCAGAAATTGCCGGGGCATCGGCCAGACGCGCATACCTGACATAAAGTTCAGACTGTTGCATGGTTATTCAACATTCTCGTCCTGCGGTTCAGCAGCCCTGATGCGACCCGACACCTCACGCCAGAGTTCATCCTTGAGTTCCTTCAGCCCATGACCTGAAACGGCCGATATCGAAAGAACCTTGACTCCCTCTTCAAGAACGGGTATCTCAAGCTCTTCACTGGCGATATCCATTTTTGTCACCACCACAATCCTTGGCTTGTCGAGCAGTGCTGGCTCAAATTTTTCAAGCTCACCGAGGATGGTGCGGTATTCATCGGCAATATCGGGTGAATCAGCAGAAATGAGTATGGCAAGTATTTTTGTACGCTCAATATGACGCAGAAACTGCAACCCAAGTCCCTTTCCCTCTGCCGCACCCTCAATGATTCCGGGAATATCGGCCATCACAAACGATTTGTAATCCTCATAACGCACAATGCCAAGATTGGGCACCAGTGTTGTAAAGGGATAATCGGCAATTTTCGGCTTGGCCGCGCTGATGACCGAAATGAGTGTTGACTTGCCCGCATTGGGAAATCCAACCAGACCAACATCAGCCATAAGCTTCAGCTCCATATTGAGCGTCATCAGCTCACCTTTCTGACCCGGCTCGGCATAGCGAGGTGCCTGACGGGTTGGTGTGGCGAAGTGCTGGTTGCCCCGGCCCCCTTTGCCCCCTCTGGCAATCATAATCTCCTGATCCTCACCCGTCAAATCAGCAATAATCTCATTGGTTTCACCGTTTCTGACGATGGTTCCACATGGAACAGCAATAATAATATCGGCTCCATCCCGGCCGGTTTTACGGGCTCCCTGCCCATGCACACCACGAACAGCGATGTACTTCTTTTTATATTTGAAATCAAGAAGGGTGGTCAACTGCCGGTTGGTTCTCAGCCATACATGGCCTCCCCGACCGCCGTCGCCCCCGTCTGGGCCCCCCTTGGGCACAAACTTCTCTCTCCGAAAACTGACACACCCTTTTCCGCCGTCTCCAGCCTGAACAAAAATAGACGCACTATCAACAAACTTCACTCACACACCTGCCTTTTGAATAATCTTTCTCTTTCTCTATTTTAACACGCAACATCAAAACCTGTAAAAACCATGACAGCCACCCACACCGGCAAACCTCCTATCGAAGCGCTTATCTCCCGGCTTGAAGAGATCACCCGTACCATCGAAAATCCGGAAACCGGCCTTGAAAACTCTATCGGCATGTACGAGGAGGGGCTCGCCATTGCCGAAAACTGTAAAAAAAGATTGCTCGAAGCCCGAAAAAAAATCGAAGTGATTAATCCTGAGCTTGCTAAAAACTGGCCCGAATCACCACGCACCAAAGATCTCTTCGACAGCGAATCCTGAAAACGACTCACCCCTCGAGCTTCTTCAACAACACTTCATTAACCATCTGGGGATTGGCCTTGCCTTTCGTCTGGCTCATGCACTGCCCCACAAAAAAGCCGAGCAGCTTGGTTTTTCCGCCACGATAAGCGGCCAACTGGCCTGGGTTTGCATCAAGAATTCCCTGTACAACACTCTCAATCGCCGCGCTGTCTGAAACCTGTGCAAGCCCTTCCCGTTCAACAATCTCCGCCGGTGCATCACCACTCTTCAGCATCAGTTCAAACACCTGCTTGGCAATGGTGTTACTGATCACACCCGTTCCAATAAGAGCAATCAGAGCGCCAAGTCGCTGCGGAAGAATAGAGAACTCTGCAATATCAAGAGAGCTCTCTTTCAGCATGCGCATCACCTCTCCCATCACCCAGTTTGATGAGGCCTTGGCATCACCCGAAATCTTGACAGTCTCTTCAAAATAATCGGCCAACTCCCGCTCAACCGTCAACACTGCCGCATCGTAGGCAGGAATGGCATACTCTTCAGCAAACCGAACGGCACGCTCTTCAGGAAACTCGGGAAGCTCAAGCAGGATACGATCAATCATCTCCTGGTCAACAAGTACCGGCACCAGATCGGGATCCGGGAAGTAACGATAGTCATGGGCAAATTCCTTGCCACGCATGGAACGGGTCTCCCCCTTGTCGGCATCCCAGAGACGCGTCTCCTGCAGAACAGCAGCACCACTTTCCAAAATCGCTGTATGGCGTTCAACTTCGTACTCAATAGCCTTCTCAACGTTCTTGAAGGAGTTCATATTCTTGATCTCGGAACGGGTGCCATACTCCTCTGCCCCGACTGGGCGCAAAGAGACGTTGGCATCACAGCGAAGGCTTCCCTCCTCCATGTTACCATCCGAAATACCAAGATACTTGACAATCTGGCGCACCTTCTGCAGATAGGCCGAGGCCTCTTTCGGTGTGCGAAGGTCAGGATAACTGACAATTTCAAGCAACGGGACACCGCTCCGGTTGAGATCAATATAGGTCTCCTCACCGATGTCATGAATCGACTTGCCGGCGTCCTCCTCAATGTGGATTCTGATCAGCCGGATATCACGCTTCCCCTCTCCAGCATCAATATATACCATCCCCTCACTGCAAATCGGCTCTTCAAACTGCGAAATCTGATACCCTTTCGGTAAATCCGGATAAAAATAGTTTTTCCGGGCAAGCACAGAGTGGGGTGCTATGCTGCATCCCGTTGCAAGCCCGAGCTTTACGGCATCCTCAACCACGCGACGGTTCAATACGGGCAACGCACCGGGAAGTGCGAGACAGACCGGGCAGACATTGGTATTGGCCGATTTGCCAAACTGCGCAGAACAGCCACAAAAGGCTTTGCTTACGGTATTGAGCTGACAATGAACTTCAAGGCCAACCACTAATTCATACTTCATTGCAAAAATTAACGTTATTGAAAAAACAGCGGTATACCCCGACGCCTTTCCTGCTTATAAAAAAACGAATGTCAGTACGGCTTGTAAGAAAACTTCTGCCCGCCAACGGTTGCTTCGGCCATAACTCCTGCCTTGGGAAGGATGAAGACTGCAACGCCGTTGGAATAGTCGGTATTGGTTGCCATCCCCGTCGTAACCATGATGGCCGTAACCTGGGCGCTCAGCTCGAAATTACCCTCCATGAAATTATCAAGGTCTTGCTTGACTTTAAAGAAAATAATTTCCGAAAAAGACTGACCACCAAGCTGCGGGCCGACATTAATCTGAGTAATCATTGAACGTCCCACAAGGTTATTTTGTTCGTACACATACCCCTTCCCGCGTCCACCGCCCAGAAGCATGAATCCCCCTTTATAAACATCAGGAAACACTACAAACCCGTAAGCGCTTTCAAAAAAGCGGGAAAGTCCGGAATTCTTCCTGAAAGAATCTACGGAAACCCTCGCATGTGCCTCGTCAGCAGGATCCCATCCAGCCATCGCAGCCGAAGAGAAAACTCCTGCAAACAGAAGGGCAAGAGTCAGAATTTTCAGAATTTTCATCATTGTCGCCTGTTTTTTTTATTGAATAAAAGCAAAGCGTAGAAAACATACGATGATATGCAAGTTGCAATGTACAATTTTCAGCAACGAATTCCCGCAACGAACCTGCTTCAGAACGCTGCCGAAAAACCGGCGCCCCTTTCACTGACCGATAGCAAGAGCATTCTTCATGGTGTTTTTCTGTGCATCAATCCTTTTGACGACATCTTTCGACACTTCTTGTATTTCATCACCGAGGCACATCCGTAAGACAAAAAACGGGCGCCGATAGAGTGCTAAAAACTGAACCCTGCCTTGAGATAAATTCCGTAATCATCCATCAGTCGTCCATCGTCAAACCCTTGCGCAAAAGCGATACTTGCCGCATAGCGCGACTCAATACAGCCAAACCATAATCCGCCGCCAGCACTGCGGTGCCATACGCTGGAATTCTCCCCGTCAAGAAAAACCCGGCCAGTTTCAGCAAAGGCGAGCGGACCGTAGATGACCGGCACAAGAAACTTGAACGTACCAAAAAAGAGTCGCAGTTCAGAACCGGCATAGAGTGATGCGTCTCCGGCAAAACGCTGCTGGTCATAACCCCTCAGCAAGGCAGATCCGCCAAGAAAAGCGGCTTCATAAAAAGGATAATCGCCCCAGATTTTCTCTCCTCCAAAACGAAGGACAAGTCGTGAAGAACGGGATGAGACAAGCGGAATATAGGTACGGAACTCACCTCCGACTTTTCCAAAGGAGTGTGCATTTCCAAACAATTTCGGGTAGTAGCTCCCATTGAGATCCACCAACACTCCACTAAGTGCCGTTGAGTTACCTGCAACAAGAAAGCTGGATTGCTTTACTGGTGAAAGGGCAATGGCATCGCCACTATCGCGTGAATCATAATGAAACCCAATCTGGAAACTGCCTGCAAAATCATGGTCAATTCCGGGAATTTCAGCTTTGTGCAGTTCATTGAATGAACCTGACTCAGGCTCAATATCGACCCATTTCGCACCGATTCCAGCACTCCAGTTATAGTTTTTATCCGTCGGATAACGCAATGAAGCGCTGAGGGAGGTGACCTGATTTACAATTTCGAAATCATCTTCTTCGAGAGTGGTGCCATTGTAGTAGTTCTCGTTTCCAAGTCCGTAGAAATTCATGCTATCAAGACCCGTCGTCGCGGCTTCAACAAGAAGGGAGGTATTGCGGAAAAGCGACCGAAAATCGCCACTGTAATTGAGTTTGTAACGAAGATCATCTTCAGCAGCAACACCTCCCCCCAGTTGCATCCTGTAACGGTAGGGGCTTGCCCTGAAAGCGTAATCCACAAGAGTTGCTCCCACTCCAAGAATGACTCCTGTCTCCGAAGCATAACCACCATCCGGATATATTGCTACCTCCCTGCCTGAATCTCGCGCCACCAGATCATATTTCTCTTGATCATCTACTGGAACAGCTACCTTGTGCTGGTCAATCGCAGTATGCTTCCCGGTAATAAATTCCGATGCATTGTCATCATCATAGAAAAATGTCATCCTTTCGAAAATATCAGAATCCCCGGAGAGGGCACTCGTCGAATAGTCTTCAAAGGTATCCTGACCCTCACCGCCTATGACCCTGACTTTCACACCACCCTTGCAGACCGGCCCGTCAATAACGGCCCGGTCGTCACCACCCTGCAGATGAAGCCTGACCTCCTTGGTTTCGAGAGGATGAAAGATGCGGAAAAAAAGGGGTTTCCCTTTTCCAGCCCCGGTATTGCCATCCCTTTTGAAAACAGCAACCTCTATACCACCATTCGGCGTACGGTGTACCTTCGCATATTCAGATTTGTTACTGTAGTAGATATTCACATCTTCGGCATAGATCGTATAGAGCTCCCCTGACGCTTTTTCAAGCATATCCCTTCTTGCCCTAAGCTCGCTTTCAAGCTGACTCCCCTCTTTCGCATACATTGCAAAAGGCATCTGCATGACGGCATCATGAATGACCTGGTCGGTAAGTTTCTGCTTGACATCGACTGTAACAGCATCCCACTCCGCCCGGCCAATACCTGAGAGAAGACGCCGGTCAAGAGGGCGACCAGAGAGGCTTAAATTATTGATATTCGGATACTTCGGGCCAAAACCGGTCATCCGGGGAACAGCCCTTGTGACAATCCAGGAAAAAACTCCATCCTGCCGGGAAAACGCATGATCCCTGTCCCTGGGAATGGGAAGCCACACCGTTTTTCCATCTCTCTTATAACCTGCCCATTTCCACTGATCAGAGTGACGGTCCCAGTCGCCGATAAAAAGATCAAGCAATCTTGCCCTTAAATAGGCCGCGCCATCAACCTGATTGTCGTTATCTTTTTCAAGATTATTAAAAACAGCATAGGTGCCGGATATTTTATCAGCACCTTTAAACCCGAATCCGACACTCTCACTTTCGTTTGGACGTTCCTCTATTGTTCCTGCAAGACCGGCAAATTCCTCAAAATACTCCCCAAGTCGAACGTTATCATAAGGCAATACCGCAAACTCCGGAGCAACAGTGTAGACGTTGGCAGCATCAAGCAATGGGGAGACAATAAAACCGGAGACTGGATTTGACGTTGTAACCTGATCTTGCAAAACAGTGGCAACGACACTCTCCTTCAATTTTGGAGGTATTCTGCGTGAAGGATCCTTGTCGAGAGAACGGAAACGATACTCCTTGCCGTTTGCTCCCCTGAAACTCAACGTCATCGTCTGAAAACCTCCGCCTTTTTCAAACGGTACCAATCCACCAGCAAAGGAGTTCAAATCAAGCACCGGCATCTCAACAGGGGTGGTCCAAAGTGATCGCCAATGGGCACCGAAGAGCAAGGTATGCAGTGCCCCCGCTTCGTACTCTGCGCAGGGAACAACCGTCACCCGAGGTTTAAGCGCGAGCTCTTCAACCGGAATTTTCGATATTTTTGCGTTTAAAGTCGAGGGTTGTCCCATCAAAACAAGAACAACCACCAACAGACAGGGAACACCCTTACTCGAGAACCTCATAACGGCAATTATCCCCCGACTTCAATCTCGCGCTTCAGGGCTTCACGTTCAATTTCGAGGCGACGGATTTCGCGGTTTATCCGGTCAAGCTCCTCAGGGCTGCTGTCGATTTCAAGGCGGAGTCGCGATGAGGCTTCGTCAATGAGGTCAATCGCCTTGTCGGGCAAAAAACGGTCTGCAATATAGCGATTGGAGAGCTCGGCAGCGGCGACGATAGCCGCATCCTTGATGCGCACGCCGTGATGAATCTCGTATTTCTCCTTGAGACCGCGCAGAATGGAGACTGTGTCCTCAACGCTCGGTTGATCGACCAGTACGGTCTGAAATCGGCGTTCGAGAGCTGCATCTTTTTCGATATGCTTGCGGTACTCATCAAGCGTGGTGGCTCCGATACAGCGCAACTCTCCACGGGCAAGCGCAGGCTTGAGAATATTGGCAGCATCCATGGAGCCTTCTGCTGCTCCCGCACCCACAAGCAGGTGAAGTTCATCAATAAAAAGAATAATCTCGCCATCTGACGACTGCACCTCGCGCACCACCGCTTTCAGGCGCTCCTCAAACTCTCCGCGAAACTTTGCTCCGGCAACAAGCTGGGCAATGTCGAGCGCAGCGATCTGCTTGCTCTTGAGGTTTTCAGGCACGTCGCCAGCCACAATGCGTTGCGCAATTCCCTCAACCAATGCAGTCTTGCCAACCCCTGGCTCACCAATCAGCACTGGATTGTTCTTGGTACGGCGACTGAGAATCTGCAACACCCTGCGAATCTCCTCATCACGACCAATAACCGGATCAAGTTTACCCTTGCGCGCCTGGTCATTAAGGTTGCGCGAATATTTTTTCAGTGAATTATAGCTCTCCTCAGCGCTCTGGCTGGTCACTCGCTGCGTTCCCCTGATGGTGGTGAGCACCTTGAGAATGGAGTTGCGGTTAAATCCCGCATCCTGCAACATCCTTGAAACAGTAACCCCGGCCTCACTCATGGCAATCAAAAGATGTTCCGAGCTGATATACTCATCCTTCAGACTTTCAGCCTCTTTCAGGGCAACATCGAAAACCTTGCCAAGATTCTGTGAAAGATACTGACCCGTAGCAGAAGCTCCGGTAACCTTGGGGATTCTGCCAATTTCACGGTCAAGCGCTGTTTGCAGCATGTCGGACTGTGCTTCGAGCTTTTGCGCTATCTGCACAGCAATACTGCTTTTATCATCCAGCATGACCGAGAGAAGATGCTCCGGCTCTATCTGCTGATGCTGACGGCTGCCAGCAAGAGTGGACGCCGCCTGCAGGGCCTCCTGGGCCTTCAGTGTGAATTTGTTCGGATCAAACTGCATGGTGCTGACGGTTTTGTGAAACGTTCAGGATCAGGACTTTGAGCGATCTGCGGAAGATGATTGCGGCATATTTTTTATAAAGGCACCCACCACCAGCCGCAAAATCTGGCTGCCCGTCGACAAGAGTTCAACGCTTCTCTCCTGAATGTGTCGCTGGGTATCAAGTTGCTCCTTGAAAAGCTCTACACAGGCAGGATCATAATCACCCTCACTCACATAGGAGTCTATCACCTCTTCAGCGTCAGCAAACGGCATGTTGAAAACCTTCAATCCAAGCTTCGCCTTTTCAAAAGAGTCAAGAACTTTTTTACCACTGTTCTGCTGCTCCATAACGTCTCTGTTTTTCGTCTGAAAATGAACTGCTTTCCTTTGATTATAGTGAGTAATGTAATAATTTTTTCAACAAGAAAGGAGTAAAACCCTTCACGATCAACACTCCTGCATACCTCACCTCAGCCTCTTCCCAGCGGACCATGTAAAAAATTCAACCAGCAGAAAGAGAATGCCTGCCGCAAGAAAATAGCGATACAGCGGTTCACGATCCCCCGACTCCATCACCCAGCGGGATGCCGCTGCAATGCGGTTGATGCGATCGGAAACCTCCCCGTACACCGTCTGATCGGCCCGGCTTCGAAAGTACAATCCGCCAGCATCACCAGCCAGCATCTGTAATGTTTCTGGTCTGAAACTGGTCATCACCACCTTTCCGTTTTCATCGCGCTTGACCTGCTCCCCGACCTCTCCTGCAGGAATCACAACAGGCTGGTGCATACCAACCCCTATAACAAAAAGATGAATCCCAGCCTCTTTCAACGGCTGAACCGCCTCCCGTAGCTCTCCCGCATGATCCTCCCCGTCACTCAGCAACACTACAATCTTCTCCCCTTTTACCCCTGAAGCCACACCGTGCCCCGATTGCGGTTCAAGAAGGTTCCCGGCAAGCTGAAACGCGGCACGAAAAGAGGTGCCCTGTTCCTCAATAAGGTCAGGCGAAGCCATGCCAAGCAGTGCATCAAATGCCTCCTGATCCGTCGTAAGCGGGCACTGAACGAGGGGGCTTGCCGCAAAAAGAAGAAGAGCCCTCCGTCCGCCAGCGACCATACGACTAATCGTCGAAATCTCCTGTTTCGCCTGCCCGAGACGATCCGGTAGCACATCCCTTGCCCTCATACTCCGGGAAACATCAAGCATAAAAACAATATCGGCACCTTTACGCAAGACTGGCCGCCCTCCACTGCAAAAACGTGGCCCCGCCATGGCAAACAACAGTAAGGCGATGCCGCAAAAAAGCAACACTTTTTTTACCGCCACAACCCTCATCGACACACCGCGGATCATACCTTCGGCCACCAAGTGTCCGACAACGGCCTCACGCGCCTGACGCAGCCTCATGAGCCCATAGCCTAAAATCAAGGCAAGAGGCATCAAAAGAAGCAAATAACCAATATTTTCAGGCCAGGCAAAACACATGGGCACACTCCTCTATCATCAGCATTTCAATATCCATAAACTATGGTATCCTGAGCAATCGGGTATTTGACAACACAACCTCCAAAAAAAGCAGCACAAGTGCCAGTTGCAGAAGCTGAAAAAACAACCCTGAACGGTGCTCCATAATCGGCCCGGCAAGCCGTTTTTTTTCGAGACGGTCGATGGCTCTGATTGTTTCATCAAATGCCGCCGGATCCTCAACCCTGAAATAGCCTCCGCCAGTCGTTCGGGCAATCCCTTGAAGCGACTCCTCATCCTTTTGTGAATGAGTGCTGCTCTGGCCAGATGGATCGCGCAGTTCTTCGGCAACGTTAAAGCCCGAGTCTATGACATAAATCCTGATTCCACTCCGGGCAGCAATTCCAGCAGCAGTTGCGGGCCCAATCTCACCTGCATTATTTTCACCATCCGTAACAAGAAGAAGAACCTTGTGCAACGACTCCGATGCCTTGAGCCGGTTGACCGCAATGAGAATCGCAGAACCAATTGCCGTCCCATCCTCCTGTATCACCCCAGCGGAAAGATGGTCAAGCAGCATGGCCAATACCTCATGATCGAGCGTCAACGGACACTGCGTATACCCCTTTCCCCGAAAGACCACAAGACCAATCCGGTCATTCGAACGGCGCAAAACAAAGCTGCGGGCAACCGACCGCGCCGCATCAAGACGACTTTTACCGCCAAAATCACTCTGAAGCATTGATTCCGAAATATCAAGCGCCAGCATCACGTCAATACCCTTCGATTCAGCTTCCGTTTGACTAACAAGAAGGTAAGGGCCTGCAAGCGCAAGAAAAGAGAGCGCAAGTGCTCCCCACCGTAGCCATTGCGGCAACTGACGCAGCCAGCGGCGAGCTTCAAACCCGGAATCCCGCAACCGCTCAAGAGCCGGAAAAAGAATCGCTGGTGCCCTGTCAGGACGTTCAAACTGAGCCCGTAACCAAACGGCAAAAGCAAAAA
>CAIXCO010000170.1 GCA_903917955.1 uncultured Chlorobiaceae bacterium
CATTCATCGGGTATCGGCAGGTCGTACCTTGCTGGTCATTGCTCATCGCTTGTCGACCGTGCAGCAGATGGATACGATATGTGTGCTCGAACAGGGGCGAATTGTGGAGAGTGGCACACATGGCGATTTACTCAGGCGGCAGGGCTATTACTGGCGGTTGCATCAGGCAGGAATACTGGATGAGGAAATCTCTGAATTGACGATGGATAGTAAAATTTACTCATAAACGAAGCATCGCAAGGAGATGGTTATGGACATCATAGTAGCAGAGAAGGTCAACAAAAAATTTCGCCTCAAGCAAGGTCAGGAGGTGAATAACAATGGCGTTATCTCCAATGAAATCGAGGTGTTGAACAATTTTGACCTGAAGATCAGGAAAGGTGAATTTCTGGTTTTGGTTGGGCCGAGTGGCAGCGGAAAATCGGTTTTTCTTGATTTGGTTGCCGGGCTGAGTTCTCCAACGCACGGGGTTGTGTACCTCGATGACAAACCGGTAGATGCTCCAAGTGCGAAGACTGGTTATGTCTTCCAGCAGTATGCGCTTTTTCCGTGGAGAAGCGCTCTGTCGAATATCGAGTTCGGGCTTGAATCACGGGGCGTTGTCAAGGAGGAGCGGGTGAAAATTGCCCGAGAGCTGCTATCGCTCTTCGGGCTTTCTGATTTTGAAGACCGCTTTCCCTACCAGCTTTCCGGAGGTATGCAGCAACGGGTTGCCATAGCGCGGGCACTTGCCACCAAACCGGAAGTTTTGCTGATGGATGAACCCTTTGCAGCTCTTGATGCCCAGACGCGGGAAATTCTTCAGAACGAACTTATCAGGATCTGGGAAGGTACCGAGACGACGGTCATCTTTGTAACGCACAGTATTGACGAGGCGGTATTTCTTGCGGACAGGGTTGCTGTTGTTACTGCCCGTCCCGGAAAGATTAAGGATATCATTGAAATTGATTTGCCGAGGCCAAGAAATGGAGAGCTCCGATCCAGCACTGAATTTGCTGCCAATCGCCATAAGGTGTGGGGCGCGCTGAAGGCTGAAGTGAACAAGGCTCAACAGGACTGGAAGCTTGCGCCGGTATTCAGCGAGTAGCATTTTTCATTTAACGGTTACCATAAAGGAGAGTTGTCATGTCAGAAGAGCTGGTTGTGCATGCAGAGGTCGTACAGAAAGTTCGACCGATCGATTTCAGCAGTTACACCAAACGGATAGCCCCTTTGCTGGTCGGCTTGGATAAATGGTCGAGGGGAATTCCGCTGGTGCTTCTGTTTTTTGCGGTTTGGGAGGCCTTGCCTCGACTTGGTCTCATCGATACGTTGTTTCTTCCTTCGTTTTCAACGACGATCAAGACACTGTTTGATCTCGTTGTCTCGGGAAAACTGCTGCTCCATGTGGCGGCCAGTCTCCAGAGATCGGCTATCGGGTTTGGTTTGGCCTTGTTGTTTGCTGTACCTCTTGGTTTTTTGATGGGATGGTACAACAAAGTTGAACGCTATACAGACCTCTTTGTGCAAAGCCTGAGAAATACCTCGACCTTTGCACTTATGCCGATTTTTCTTCTCCTTCTGGGGCTCGGCGAGTCGTCGAAGATTGCGATCATCTTTTATGGTGCCAGTTGGCAGCTTTTGATGAACACCATCAGTGGTGTCAAGAGTGTTGATCCCATCTATATAAAGGCGGCCAAGTCAATGGGCGTATCGGACTGGGATCTGTTCAGAAAAGTTATTCTTCCTGCCAGCATACCCTCCATCGTTATCGGTGCCAGGTTGGGGGCAAAGATTTCTCTGATGGTGGTTATTGCTGCCGAAATGATCGGGGCAAAATCCGGACTTGGATTTTTCATCCAGAATGCGCAATTCAATTTTCTGGTGCCCGAAATGTACGCCGGGATTCTGGCATTGGCCATTGTGGGGCTGGTGGTTAATTACCTCCTGGTTTGGTTTGAAAAGAAAACAACCTACTGGAAGGGTGAAATTGGAAGCTCGATTCTTGGGTGAACTGGTATGAGATGCGACAAGTGCTTTAGAAAAATATAATATGGAGTTATCATCATGGAATGTGCATGTGAGCATAAAGAGTTTATGGAGGTAGAATG
>CAIXCO010000171.1 GCA_903917955.1 uncultured Chlorobiaceae bacterium
AGAACCTCTACCTCTTTCTTGCCGCCCTGCTTGCTGCTGCGAGTATGTTTTTCCCCTTCTGGAGCTTCAATGCCGGTCACCTCATCCTCATCTCCGATTTCTCGGCCTCTGCGATTACTGAAGTGCAATACTCCCTTGCCTCTTATGCGGGCACCCTCTCTTCGCCCCTGACCGCCATTGTCTCAATTGCTGCCATCTTTTTCTATAGCAAAAGAGCGCTGCAGAGCAAGCTCATTCTGCTCGCAATGGTGCTCTTTTGCGGTGACCTGCTCTCGGCGCTTACGGCAGCACATTTTATGAACCAGCATTTCGAAAGCATCGGCACCGTGATAACCCACAAGCCTGAAGCAGGATTGTTCATGCTTCTGCCAGAGCCTGTGCTTCTCTGGCTGGCGCTGCAAGGGGTAAAAAAAGATGACAAAATTGCCAATGCGTACAAACGACTCTGAACGATGCCGGATTGTCTGGTCAATCGGTGACCCCAACGGCATCGGACCGGAAATCATACTGAAAAGCTTTCTGAAACTTGAGGGCTCCGGCCACACCTTTCTTGTCGTAGGCTCATATCGCGTGATGGAGTATTACCGGGATGCGCTTGACCTGCCGGTAGAGTTGGAACTGATCGAAAACGCCACGGCTCCGATACGGCAAGGGGTTCTCCCTGTGTTGAGCATCTCCGAACCGGAAAGTATCACCCCCGGTACCCTCTCGGCTGAAGCGGGCAGGATCGCTCTGGAGTCGCTCCGTGCGGCGGCTGAACTCTGCCGCGAAGGGGTATGCGACGCCCTCGTCACCGCGCCGATCAACAAGGAGGCCATAGCACTTGCAGGCTCCAATGAAAAAGGTCATACGGGATTTCTCGGACGGTTGTTCGCCGTTCCCTCTCCAACCATGATGTTCTATGACCCGGTCACGGAGCTCAAGGTTGCGCTTGCCACCATTCATGAACCCCTTGAGCGCGTTCCCGGGCTGATCCGAACAATGGATCTTGACGCTTTTCTCTCTGCATTGGCCCTCTCACTGAAAAATGATTTTGCCCTTGCCGAGCCCCGCATTGCCCTGCTCGGCCTCAACCCCCACGCTTCTGACGGCGGGGTGATGGGGCGCGAAGAACAGGAAATTATCCGCCCCTGCATCGAAAGGCTTTCAGGCCGACTCAATGTCGAAGGCCCCTTTCCGTCTGACGGCTTTTTCGGTTCAAAAATGTACCTTCACTACGATATTGTCGTGGCAATGTATCACGACCAGGGGCTACTCCCCTTCAAGGTGCTTGCCTTCGATACCGGAGTAAACGTCACCCTCGGTCTGCCGATAGTAAGAACATCGCCCGACCACGGCACCGGTTTTGCCATTGCCGGAAAAGGAGTTGCCTCCGAAAGAAGTTGTTATGAAGCAACACTGCTTGCCATAACCATCGCAAAAAACAGAAAAAAATAGAATTAAAACTATGATCTCTTTCATCAACGTTGACCTCGAACTCAATAAAAAGCCAGTTTTCCAAAACCTCAACCTGACCATTGAGTCGGGAGAGCTCGTCTATATTGTCGGAAAAAGCGGCAGCGGCAAAACAACACTGCTCAAGTCACTCTACATGGATGTTCGCCCGAAAAAAGGAGAGATATGCATTGCCGGATACAGCTCACGCACCATCAAAAAGCGGCAGATTCCCCACCTGCGTCGCAAGCTTGGGATTGTGTTTCAGGATTTCCGCCTCCTCGAAGACCGCAACGTCTACGACAATCTCGCCTTTGTGCTGAAGGTGACCGGCACAAAGGATGCACTCATCCCGGCAAAGGTGATGCATGCGCTCGAAAGCGTCGGCCTTGAACATGCCGCAAAACTGATGCCGCTCTGCATGTCAGGGGGAGAGCAGCAGAGAATATCAATTGCCCGTGCGCTGGTACGCGAGCCCATCATCATTCTTGCCGACGAGCCAACCGGCAACCTCGACCCCGACACCTCGCTCGAAATTCTCGACTACCTGAAACGCATCCACCAGAAAGGGATCACCGTCATCATCGGCACCCACGACTACGAACTGGTGCGCCACTCCCCTGCCAG
>CAIXCO010000172.1 GCA_903917955.1 uncultured Chlorobiaceae bacterium
ACTGCTTCCAGCACATGCATGAATAAAGCATAACTCCACAACTGCATGACGCTCACCTTCAAGAAGCTGCAAAAACTCCTCTCCAAGCCGCTCGCCCTCGACAATGTCAAATCTTACTTTTGAGACACGGCCAAGCAATCGGGCAAAGAGTTCCACATCTGCGGTAGAAACAACAACAAATCGGGCTACCTCACCAAGTTTACCAAGAAGAAGGTCAAGCGCATCAAGCTCTTCGAGAGTGTTTATGCGAAGAGCAACAAACTCCGAGCGGATGGAGTCCTGGGGCTTTTCTGGAGCAAGCCTCTGCAAAACCTCTTCATAAACAGCATCATGCCCTGAAAGTTGAGCATGCACTTCACTCTCCACCCTCGGCAAATTGTCTCCGCCAATCATCAAGCCTGCAAGGGCAATCTGGCTGGACTTCCTGCGCTGATAAGAGAACGGGTTGAAGGGTGGCTCTTCATGGGTGGAAAGCACCCTGTGAGGTGACTTCCTTTTGCGGCTCTCAATAACATGCTTCAGCGGGAGAGAGCCTTTATCACCTTTGACAAGATGAAAATCGTTATACTTTTTGACAAGCGCAAAACCGACAGGGACTTCGTTGACAGGATCCTCCGTCAGCGAGACCCTGATGGTATCACCAAGACCGTCTTCAAGGAGCGCACCGATACCCATCGCCGATTTAACACGCCCCTCATCGCCATCTCCAGCCTCGGTTACCCCAAGATGGAGCGGATAGGCATAACGAAGCTCCGCATCGGCCCTCTCGGCAAGCAGCCGATATGCCTGGATCATCACCTTGACATTGGAGGATTTCATTGAAAAAAGCGTCTCGTAGTAGCCCATCTCCTCGCTCATTCGAGCAAACTCAAGAGCAGCTTCAACCATCCCTTCCGCCGAATTCCCGTAGCGGCTGACAACGCGGTCAGACAATGAACCATGATTGGTGCCAATTCTCATGGAGACTCCGAACTGACGAGCTTTCTCAACCAAAGGGGCAAATTCGAGCCGAACATGCTCAATCTCCTTCAGATACTCCTCTTCTGAATACTCATTGTTCGAAAATTTCTGGCTGGTGGCATAATTGCCCGGATTGATGCGAACGTTTTCAACAAATTCAACCGCCTTGAGTGCTGCACGGGCAGAAAAATGGATATCAGCAACCAGAGGGGTAGTAATTCGATCCCGACGGAGCTGATCGCGGATGTTCCCAAGATTTTCAGCATCCCTTTCGGTCGGTACGGTGAGCCGGATGATTTCACAACCGGCCTCATAAAGCCGCCTGCACTGCGAAACGGTTGCCGCAGTATCCATCGTATGCGTATTGGTCATAGATTCCACCCTTATCGGCAGATATCCTCCCAATGCAAGATTTCCAAAAGCTACTTCACGGGTTAATCGACGTCGGTACTGGTACATTGAACTCATTGAGCTGTTACAGGAATAATTATTTCTCTCTGATGATAAAAAGCGTTTCTCCCGGCTTGCGGAAATTGTACCTCTCCCTTGCCGCCTTTTCTATACTATCCGGATCAAGGGCATACATGATGCGCCGCTCGTTATCAAGAATATGTTGCTGCTCAACTTTCTGCCGTTCAAGAAGCATACGATATTCAACCTCCATGCGGATCCGTTTCACGATACCGTAGTCGTCAAAAAGCAGCGAGAAAACAAACAAGGCAAGCGCAACCCTGAAAAAAAAATTTTTCGGATTGGAATGAATATACTCCCAGATTCTTTTGCTAATCTTTTTCACTCGATCAAAGCGCTTTTATTTTTCTCATGCTGCCAAAGTCACAAGAGAGGGGAAATGCAAAGGGAACCCTTTCTCAACAAGGGCTCCCTGCAACGTTCTTTTATACCCGGAACGCCTTTCTTCCGGGGTAGCGCGCCTGATCGCCAAGTTCCTCTTCAATGCGAAGAAGTTCGTTGTACTTCGCCATACGGTCAGAGCGCGACAGACTGCCTGTCTTTATTTGACCAGCATTGGTTGCCACAGCAATCTGGGCAATAGTACTGTCCTCGGTTTCACCACTGCGGTGGCTGATGACCGAAGTGTAGCCATTTCTTTTTGCAAGATCGATCGCCTGGAGAGTTTCAGTCAAGGTGCCAATCTGGTTAACCTTGATCAATATGGAGTTGGCCACACCCCGCTCAATCCCCTCTGCAAGCCTTTTGCTGTTGGTAACAAAGAGATCATCACCAACGAGCTGGACGCGTGAGCCAATCTTTTCGGTCAGCACTTTCCATCCCTCCCAATCATCTTCAGCCATACCATCCTCAATTGAAATAATCGGATAGTCACTGGCCCACTTTTCCCAATATTCGGCCATCTCCAAAGAGGTCAACTCCCGTTTGGAAGATTTCTTGAAAACATAACGCTTCTTTGCGGCATCATAGAACTCGGAACTCGCAGGATCAAGCGCAATCATCACCTGTGCATCACCGAGACCACCCTTGTCGGTTGGAGAGCCAATCCTGTAGCCAGCTTTGCCAACAGCTTCAATCACCAGCTCAATAGCCTCTTCATTCGAACCCAGATTTGGAGCAAAGCCACCTTCATCACCAACAGAGGTACTCAACCCCTTGCTTTTCAAAAGAGCCTTGAGGGCATGAAAAATTTCGGCACCACAGCGAAGGGCGTCAGAGAATAAGTCAAATCCAGCAGGCATGATCATGAATTCCTGAAAATCAACCGTGTTGTCCGCATGGGCTCCACCATTGAGGACATTCATCATCGGTACAGGAAGCGTGTTGGCCATCGTGCCACCAATGTAACGGTAGAGCGGAAGCCCGGAATATTCAGCACCAGCTTTGGCACAGGCCATCGAGACGCCAAGAAGAGCGTTGGCACCAAGGTTCGATTTGTTCGGTGTTCCATCAAGGGCAAGCAACACACTATCAATCTCCTCCTGTTCGGTAACAAGCATCCCTTCCAGAGCATCATTAATAACGGTATTGACATTCTCTACCGCCTTGAGCACCCCTTTGCCGAGATAGACTGCCGAATCACCATCCCTGAGTTCCATAGCTTCATGAACACCGGTAGAGGCTCCGCTCGGCACGGCCGCACGCCCAAATGAACTTTCAGTGTAGACATCAACTTCAACCGTTGGATTTCCCCTTGAATCAAGGATCTGACGAGCGAG
>CAIXCO010000173.1 GCA_903917955.1 uncultured Chlorobiaceae bacterium
ACTTCGTATTTTTTTTAAAAAGGCAATCTCTCCACACTACTGCCTCAAGTTAGATAAACAGCTCACGTTTTGCAAGTTTTGGCAATGAAGCGATGGATCTGTTGCCATTGTCAAGCACATTATCCTCGCCCACAAAGGCAACCTCAACGATGGGTATAGCCACAAAGCGGTCTGGCTCCGTTTTACGCTGACTCGTACCTTTCGCTTTGCCATATCGCGCACTGAGCGTGCAATCAATGCTGAAAAACACTATCTTACAACAGCTTTGTTTAACTTGCTCAATAATGCCCAAAAATACTCTCCGCCAGATTTGCCGATTGAGGTTGATTGCCACGGAGAGGGAGATGAGGTTGTAATCAGGATACGAAATAAAAGCGATGGCCTCTTGATGAATGAGACAGAACTCCTTTTCAAAAAATACCAGCGCGGCAGCAACAGCAACAATACCAATGGGTCCGGCCTCGGCCTGTGGCTTGTACGGGAAATCATCAATCAGCATCATGGTGCGGTCACTTTTGAAAAAAGCGACATCCATGTTGTGGTAACGGTTCGTCTCCCCCTTGCAGATACTCTAAAGGAATAAAAACCATGACCCAGCAACCCTCTCCACCAGCAAACACCACAAAACGAATCATCATTGTCGAAGATGATCAGGATTTGCTCGAAAACATGGTGAAATACCTCACGCTCGCCGGTTATGAGGTTACTGGCGCAGCCTCTGCCCGTGAGTTTTATTCTCATCTCTCCCGGCAACCATACATGCTGGCTGTACTCGACATTGGTCTTCCTGACCAGAGTGGTCTGGTGCTTGCCGAATATGTACGAAAGAATACCGATATGTGGATAATCATACTGACGGCACGCTCAACACTTGACGACAAACTTGCAGGGTTGAAATGCGGGGCTGATTTTTATCTGGTAAAGCCGATTGATTGCAGCGAACTGGCGGCGACCATCGCCAATCTTTTTGTGCGTATTAATGAAACGCCTTCTATTCCTGAGCCAGAATTGCTGAAAGAGGCGGAGACCTTTGCTCAGTGGAAACTTGAACGCAACAATTGGATGCTGATCACTCCCAAGGGCGATTCCATTAAACTGACCTCTAAAGAGTTCGAATTCCTTACCTCTCTCAGCTTGCGGAGCAACACGATTGTAGCCCGCCGTGATATCCTGAAAACCCTTGACTATCCCTCAACAGAACAGGCAAGCCATGCCCTCGAATCGATGATTCACCGGCTGCGTAAAAAGATCGAAGAGGCCAACTGTGTGTTTCCCATCAAAACATCTCATGGCATAGGGTACTGTTTATCCGCTGATATTATCCGCATCTGATTTCCTCGCACACTCTTTCTCTACCAAAACAGTATCACGTCATTTACACCTCGAAATATCTTGCTAATGTGATGTATTGTGATGCTTTATGACTTTTTGCGACTCGTTTTCTCACCACTCCCCTGCTTATCATTCGCAGTGATGTCGTACACATCCCCATGCCTCAGCTCTTCCTGAAGCACAAGATTTTGATATTCTTGCCTGGGCTATTTTCTGACAATATTTTAGTGGTGTCAAGCACATTGTTCTGGCCCACAAAGGCGACATCGAGGTGCGCTCACGCATCAACCACGGATCGGTCTTCAGTGTGGTTTTGAGGATGGCGACAGAGAAATGAGCTACAATAATTTTATTTGACGTTTTTTGATAGATTGCGGCTGTACGTCCACTTTTCAACAAGCAACCTCTCTCGCATTCAAAAGAGAGTGTGAAACATGAATCTCGCAGTGCTCATGTATTCAGCAATATCCAGAAGATTATCCACGACCATTTTGGCACTCACGCTGCTGCTCACAGTACTTGTGCTTTTCAGTTCCTGGGCTCATGCGGCACAGGCAGTGGTCATTCTTGACCGTGCGCCCTCTCGTGAACTTGCCGGACACTTTGACCGTTACGACGACCTCACCGAAAAGCTCACACTTGCCGACATTCTTGACCCAAAAAATGCAATCGGCTTCAGGCGCCTCAAAGATAAACTCAATGATGGCTACAGCCACAAAGCGGTCTGGCTGCGTTTTAGCCTCTCTCGCACCTCCCGATTTCCCGCAGAGGCATGGTTACGGCTTTACCCGCCCTATCTCGATCATGTCACCGTTTTTGTTCAGTCAGACCGCGACCCATCCAGAGCCTCTTCCTATCGCCAGATAAAACTCGGTGACCACATTCCCGTTGCTGATCGTCCTCTGCCGGGCACCGACTTTCTTGCTCCCTTGTCACTGCCCCTCGAAACGCCCGTCACCATTTACGTCCGAATTCAGGCTATCAGTTCCCTGAATTTTAACGCATCGGTTCATACCCCGACGGATATGTACCGGGAAATAAATACAGACATTCTGATTCAAGGAGGCTATCTGGCCATTATCATCCTCTTTTCACTGCTGAACTTTATCTATTTCCTGCGCATTAATGACAAACTTTTTCTCTACTTCGCCCTCTACGCTCTGGCTGTCGCCACCAATTATTTCTCCATCAGCGGTATTCTCAGTCTGATCTTGCCAGATGTTGCCCATCTCATCTCCGACTATCTTGCTGATATTGGAAAAGGTGGAGCAATACTCCTCGTTTCACTCTTTTTAATCCACCTTTTTACTTCAGAGCTTACACCCTTTACCCGCCGATACCTTCAGTTCATGGTGGTTATTGGCGCTATCACCATACTTGCTGATCCACTTGGCTTTTATATTGAGATGGCCCCTGTCACCTCTGTGGCAATGCTTTTTCTGTTTTTTATGATCACTTGGCTCAGTTATAAAGCAGTAAAAAACAATAAACCTGGAGGCAAGCTTTTCTTTATAGCATTCGGCATCAGCAATCTTGGTTATTTTATTCATTTTTTGCAACTCCTCGGCCTGGTTCCCCTTGAATGGTGGAACATCAACAATATCAAATATGCCTCTCTTCTCAATATTGTACTCATGACCATCGCTCTCGCAGAACGTTTTTGGGAAATTGAAAAACTGACAATGGCTGCACTCAGGGAGTCTGAGCTGAAAAGTTTGGAACTTGCAACAGAACGGGTGGCAACGGAACGGCAGAAGCGATTTTTGACGATGCTCTCTCACGAATATCGAACTCCCCTCGCCATTATCCAAAGCTCCCTTGATATCATGGATCTTCAAATGAGCAATCAATACCCTGAAAACAGGAGTGAGCTTGATAAAATGAAGCGTGCTGTTCGCCGACTGGTAGAGATGATGGATGTGTCGCTTGAAAAAAGTCGTCTTTCTGACTCCAGGGAAAAGGAGGGTGCCGTGCGTATTCCTTTAGCATCATTCATGGCAACAGAGGCTGAGGAAGTTCGTGCGCTCTGGCCAAAACGTACCTTTCGCTTTGCCATATCGCTCACTGATCAGGCAATTAATTCCGAAAAACATTATTTTACAACAGCTTTGTTTAACCTGCTTGATAATGCGCAGAAATACTCTCCGCCCGATTCCCCGATTGACGTCGATTGCCACGGAGAGGACAATGAGGTGGTCATCAGGATACGAAATCAAAGCGATGGCCTCTTGATGAATGAGACAGAACTCCTTTTCAGAAAATACCAGCGCGGCAGCAACAGCAACAATACCAATGGATCCGGCCTCGGCCTGTGGCTTGTGCAGGAGATCATTCAGCGGCATCATGGCGCTGTCACTTTTGAAAAAAGCGGCGCATACGTCGTGGTAACGGTTCGTCTCCCCCTAGCAGATACTCTAACGAAATAAAAACCATGTGACCCGGCAACCCTCTCCACCAGCAAACACCACAAAACGCATAATCATTGGCATAGGGTACTGTTTATCCGCTGGTATTATCCGCGTCTGAGTGGCATGGGCCCGATCTTCTCCACGAAAAACTACGCCCTTTACACTTCGTAAAATCCTCGTAATGTGATATATTGTGACATTTTACGACTTCTTGCGACTCGTTTTCTCACTCATCCCCCACGTATTTTATCTCAATGTCAAAATTGCACCGTATCAACGGGGTAGCACTCCTGCAAGGAGAGAAATACCGGTATACCTGTGTGATTTCAAATGTATTCAAGCCTGGGCAAGAAAGGCCGGAAAAGGCTTGACAATTTCTCCAACATTGATAAATCCGTATCCTCCATGCAACAGACCATTACATCCAAAGCGCTTTCCCTGACGGGGCTCCTGTTGATTCTCTCACTCTCTCAACCTCCCCTGCCGCTTTCAGCCGCCCCGATTCCTGATGCGGGCAGCATCCTGCGCGACCAGCAGCAATCGCAAAAACAGTTGCCGGGGCAGCTCCCAGCTCCTGAAAAGGCAAAAGAGCCGCTCTCAACAGTGGAGGGAACAGTTCAGGTTGTGGTGAAGGGTTTTACCTTCAGCGGATACGAAGGGCTGGCAACCGAGGCGGAGCTTCAGGGTATAGTTGCCGGATTCATCGGCAAAAGCCTCTCCTTCGGGGAGCTCAACGGCCTGACCGACAAGGTCACCGCAATGCTCAAAGCAAAGGGATGGTTACAGGCAAGGGGCTACCTTCCGCAGCAGGATATCACCTCCGGCATCATCACCATCTCTATCTCGCAGATAAAAAGTGACGGAAAGGTGACCATCAAGCGCGACAAGAGCGCACGAATCTGCCCTGATTTTCTGCACCGCATCGCCCTGTCGCCGCTGCACGCAGGCAAACCAATCAACGAGCAGGAGCTGGAGCGGGCAGTTCTGCTTATGAACGATCTACCCGGGGTTTCGGCCAGAGCCTCTTTTGTGGCAGGCTCGGCACCCGGCACCAGCGGAGTTGACGTCGCAGTCACCGAAGGAAAGCTCTTTTCCGCAATGCTCTATGGCGACAACCAGGGG
>CAIXCO010000174.1 GCA_903917955.1 uncultured Chlorobiaceae bacterium
AGCCTCTGCGACATCTTCGGCGGTCACCTCAAGCTGCAAGAGGTTTCCTGCCATGTACTCCTTTTCACTCAAGCCACGGGCGGTTGAGCGAGCCTTGATCATCTCTGCGGTCAAGAGGCCGCTACGGATGCGATCAGCATTGATTCCGTTTGAACGGATGCCGTCACGTCCGTGATCAAGGGCATATTGGCGCACCAAAAAGAGCGTCGCCGCCTTGGCCAGACCGTAAGGGCCAAAGTCTGGACCAGGATTGACCGCCTGTTTTGAAACATTAAAAAGCAAAACACCGCCGGTACCCTGAAGCTTCATCACCCTGACCGCCTCCTGGGCAATGGACTGGTGCGAAAAGAAGTTGATTTCAAAGCTCTTGCGCAGCAAGTCGTCCGAAACCTCACCGATGCGCCCCTGTATGGCTGCACCGACGTTGGAGACAATAATATCTACACCACCAAAGCGGCGGCAGGCAGCATCGAAAGCTGCACGAATATCACTCTTTGAGGTGACATCACAGGTGAGGGCAAGAAGGTGGCCACCGAGTTCCTCCTCTGCACGATCGAGTGCTTCACGGGTCAGATCCAGAATGACCAGCTCAGCCCCTCTCTGACGGAAAGCCCTGGCGGTTGCAAGGCCAATGCCACTCGCAGCCCCAGTTACCAGCACAATTTTGCCAGCAAAAACATCATGGTGCACCTTGGTCATCTTGGCCTGCTCCATGTCCCAATACTCAATTTCAAACGCCTCGCGGTCGCTAATGGACTCAAAGGTGCCAACCGATTCTGCATCGAGAATAGCCGAGGCAGTACCCGTTGCAATATCGGCATTGACTGCGGCCAATTCTGCGGTTTTTCCAAGGCCGAAGAGGCCAAGGCCGGGAACAAGCACCACTCTTGGCAAAGGATCGAGCATGGTTACCGGCATGTCGGAAGCCTGCTGCTGGGTCGTAAAATAGTCGATATACTCCTGACGGTAGCGCTCTACGGCTTCATGCACCGCCGCCTTGAATGCAGGCATATCGGCCGCATCGGGAGCCGGAACAACGAGTGGACGATTTTTGGTACGGATAATAAAGTCAGGAGTCATGGCACCCTTTTGACTCACAGCAAAGAGATCAGCGCCGTTGACATAGTCGAGGATGGCGGGCGAACTGCGGAAATCGAGAATGAACTGATGGTACTCGCGCATACCGGGAGCCTTTTCATCAACGCAGGCTCCCCTGATGACAGGGGCTGTCACCTCAACCGAAGCAATTTCTGCAGGCAGTGGTGCCGACGGAAAGAGCTTTCGGCCAGCTTTGGCAATCCGCTCTTCAAGCGTCGTGACGGCATCAATCATACGCTGGTACCCCTCACGGGCCGTTGAGCCGAAGGTGACCAGACCGTGCTTTTGGAGCACCAGCCCCTTGATCTCCGGATTTTTTTCATAAACGATGGCCGCAGCACGTGCAAGGCCAAGACCAGGCTTGATATAGGGAACAGAACCAAAATGCTCACCCAGCGTTTCGCCAACAAGCGTGGTGCCATCGGGCTGATTGCTGAGGGTAAGCAAGGCGAAGGAGTGGGTATGAAAAATAAAGCGATGCGGCAAAAATGCGTGCAGAAGGGTCTCAATCGACGGGGTAAGCCTATGCTCTGCCATGTGGTCAGTAAGGCTGAACATGTTCAACAGCAGAAGATGTTTGAACTCCTTGGTCGAAAAACGCTGAAGCGCCTCTTCACTTACAGTATCGTTACGGCTGAAAAGCTCACCCAGTTTGCGCAACGGGCCGAGCCGAAGCGGCGTATAATCACAGCCGGAAACGCGACTCAAATCGACACCACTGGCCTTGATCAAAAGTACATCAGCGCGGTTACCAACCAGATCAACCAGTTCGCATTTGACTGAAGTATTCCCCCCGCCGTGCATTACCAGCGAACTTTCGCGGCCAAGCAGGCGAGAGGCATAGACAAGCTCTGCAAGTTCTGGCTGCATCCCGGTTGAACTGCACTGCTCACTGACGGAGCATTGAAGATCTGCGTCATTCCAAAGGTTCTGCATAAGAGTTGATACTTCTTGACACCCGACGTGCGGCGTGTATTATTAAAAAATAACGATAACGAACAATAAACTTTCCTGAGTCAGGCCCGACCTCTCTTTTTCTTTTCATGCCACCCCTCAATCAAAAAGCCGGAGCCGTAGATAAGCAGAAATCCGGGGATCACCACACCAAGAAAAGCGAGCTTATCATCAACGAAGGGCAACTGGCCGGAAGACCAGATCATCCAGACAAGCAGGCACCAGAAGGGCCCTACAAAGAGAAACGTGGTATTCCAGAGCCTCTTGAAACTGTGTTGCATGACAAGTAAAGTGTCTTTGAGAAAAAAATGCCCCCCGTCAGATGTGGCCGTCGAAGCGAAGCTTGCGTTCATTCCGTTTTTCAAGGATGATCCTGACCAGGTATTGCAGCGCATTGAGTACGTAAGTAAAGTAAGCCAGAAAGGCATCGAACAGCAACACCTGTTCAGGAAAGCGGCGCCAGGCCAGAAAAAAATAGAGCAGATGAAAAAATGCGGCGATGGTGCTGCCGACATCTTCCCAAAAAAACTCTTTTGAATAGACCCATTTATTGAAAATTTCCTTTTCAAAAAACATCCCTGTTATAAAAAGAAGAGCAAAAAAAAGTGTCTTGAAAAGAATAGCGACGCTGACCCAGTAAAAACTGGTAACAAAAAGGGAGTTTGCATAGAGCGCTGTTGTAGTAAGGCCAACAACGAAAAAGAGGAACTGAATCGGAGCAAGAATAATCTGGATATCGGTCCAGATGGAAGCGTTTCTTTTGACAAGCTGTTCGGGGGTATAACGAGCCATCTCTTTTTTACGCTTAACTGATAAAAAGACATTATAAGCCAGGGTATCGTCATCGACCAGACCGACGCAATCACCCTGAACGGAAAGGAATATAGTAAAATTGAAGAGAGAGAAAAAGCATCCAACAGCGTACCGACACGCTTAACGAGTGTATTTGAAGCATTAACGATTTATTGTCACTACTTTTTTTTGATAAGCGATACTCTGATGGTTAGATTACAACGGAAATGAGGGTCGCACGACCTTTCATGAACCTCTTCAACAACTTGAAACCGGGCCACTCTCTTGATCATGGCAAACAACAATGTACCCTCCGCAATGGCATTTGCCCTCAAGCTGCTTGGACTACGCAATCACAGCCGCCTGGAACTTGAGCGGAAAATGCTGAAAAAGGGGTATGATGCAAAAAGCATTGCGGAGGCGATGGAGAAGTTGACCAGCCGGGGTGTGCTCGACGACCGGGCTTTCGGCATGGAGCTGATCAGAAGCCGGTCAAGAAGAAAACCGTCGGGAAAATTGAAGATTGGTGCGGAACTCCGCAAAAAAGGGGTTGAGGAAGCCATTATCGGAGAGCTCCTCAAGGAGTATGAGAGCGCAGCACTCTGCCGCCAGGCGGCGGAAAAAAAAATGGGGTCACTGCATGAGGCAACCGAGGCCGGTCGCAAAAGGAAACTGGAAGTTTTCCTTTCGAACCGGGGGTTTGAATGGAGGGAGATTCAGGCCGAACTCAAGCGGCTCTTCCAAACGGAGATGGATTTTGAGGAGCCCTGTTAGAACTTCCCGTATATCAGCCGTGGACCAGTGAACCCACCTTTTCAAGGTTCGATTACAACGGAGTGTCAGATATAAAAATAATTCTGTACCTTTCGGCGTAGATAAAATATGGGAACTGGTGAAATCGAACTTTCGTCTCCAACAACTTATTACGGAGTCAACCTGAAATGGCGATTCTTACAATCGACATACCCAACGATTTGAAGAAACGTTGTGAGAGTATCTTTGTAGACCAGACAATTGAAGAGATGCTCGCGAAACTGTTACGAGAAGCCTTGGAGCAGGAAACCGCTCATCGCCGTGGCAATATCACATTGTTGGCTGATTATCGACCAG
>CAIXCO010000175.1 GCA_903917955.1 uncultured Chlorobiaceae bacterium
ACGGCCAAAGGAGAGGAGATTGACCGGATTTTGGGATTTGAGCTCGGCATTGATGACTATGTGGTCAAACCCTTCAGCCCCCGTGAGCTGACCCTGCGCATACGGGCAATCCTCAAGCGCGATCACCGGCAGAGCGGCAAAGTGGAGGAACTGCTCAAGGCAGGATCTCTTGAAGTCGATCTGACGCGCCATATTGCGACGCTTGAAGGCAAAGAACTTGTGGTGACCCTGATGGAGTTCAAACTGCTCGTCGCTCTCCTCAAACGAAAGGGAGAAGCACAGTCGCGAGAGAGGCTGCTCAGCGATGTCTGGGATATTGATAAAAGCATCAACACCAGAACCATTGACACACATATTACCAGAATCCGCGAAAAACTTGGCAAAACTGGCCGCATGATTACAACCGTGCGGGGACTTGGGTACAAGTTTGAGGAAAAAGAGGGTGATAACCATGCAGCCTAAACTCTCCTTCAAGCTTGGCCTTGTCATCGGGATGATTATTTTTTTTTCAATAGTCATCAGCTATTTTTTGATCGAGGGTCGATTGACGGAGATACTTGTTTCGGCAACAAAAAAGGAGCTTTACCGCGACCTGCTGCTCAATAAACAGATGTTTGAAGAAAATGCGCGGGAATGGGAGACAACTGAGCAAAGCAACGCATGGGTAGAACGTATTGCACGTACGCTCGACATCCGGGTCACCCTGATTGATATTCAGGGAGGGGTCATCGCCGATTCCTCTATCCCCCCCGGCAAGCTTTACGCAATGGAAAACCACTGGAACAGGCCGGAAGTACAGGATGCCATTGCAAAAGGGTACGGCGAAAGAACCCGGTACAGTAAAACCGTCAAAGAGCACATGCTCTATATGGCCATCCCTGTCGGTGTTCCAAAACCCTACGCCATCCTTCGATTCGGCAAGCCACTCTACGATATCGGAGTATTTGATACCGGAATTCATAGAGCAATCATTCATGGAATTTTTCAGGTGCTCTTCTTCTCGCTGATTACAGGTTTTCTGACCGCATTTTTTCTGACCAGTCAGCACAGGACACTTGCAAAAAGCGCAAAAAGAAGGATCCTGGGCGACTTTTCAGGCACTATTCCTGTCGCCAGCAATGATGAAGCTGGCCTCTTTGCCCGCGCACTGAACGTCATGACCGATGAGGTCAAACAACTGCGGCGCAGCGAAGAGTGGTTTCGGACGGTTTTTTCCAGTATTCGTGAGGCTATCATTGTCACCGACGCAGTTGGCGACATCATTCTGGTCAACCCGGCAGCATCGAGAATGTTCCGCATCGACGGCACCATGTTCAAATCGCGCCCGCTCCACCATCTCTCCGACAGCAAGCTGCAAGAGCTTTTCGCAAAAGTCCACAGCACACGCCAAACCCTGCGCAAGGAGGAGATGGATCTCATGACCACGAAGGGAAAGCGCATCATGCAAATCAGCTCCATGCCATTCACAAAAGAGGAGCAGTTCGAAGGAACCGTATTTGTTTTGAACGACATCACCAAGCTTCGCAACCTTGAAATCATTCGGCGAGATTTTGTCTCAAGCGTTTCACACGAACTGCGTACGCCACTCACCGTCATCACTGGCTACGCCGAGACGCTGCTCGACGGCGCCATGCTTGAGCCCGAACACGCCACACCCTTCCTGCAGATTATTTTGAAGGCCAGCCAGCAGCTTGCCGCTCTCGTCAACGACGTGCTCGATCTCTCCAGAATTGAGTCAGGATACATTAAATACCAATTCAGCGCAGTTGACCTCAAAAGTATTGTGCAGAAATCGGTTCAGCTTCTGCAACATGAAGTTGACAAAAAGCAGATCAGACTTAAAATCAATATCTCCGAAGATCTTCCTCCGGTTTATGCCGACCCGCGTTATCTCGATATTATTATCCGCAATCTTCTCGACAACGCCATCAAATACGTTGACGACAGCAATGGAAAAATCAGGATTTCAGCATTCAGAAGTGGCGATGCTATACGGCTGGAAGTGGAAGACAACGGTATCGGCATATCAAAATCCGATCTTGACCGCATTTTTGAGCGCTTCTACCGGGTCGACAAGGCCCGTTCACGCGAGCGCGGAGGAACCGGCCTTGGGCTTGCCATTGTCAAGCATATTGTTCTGGCCCACAAAGGCGACATTGAGGTGCGCTCACGCATCAACCACGGATCGGTCTTCAGTGTGGTTTTGAGGATGGCTAAGGGAGAATAGGTGCGCGCAGTGGCTCACTGATAGAGTTGAGGTCAGGGTCAGGATGATATTTTGGCTAATCAAAGCAAGAATAACCGAAAATATTTTTATGCCGATAATTTCTGATCTTCGAACGGCAACTTGTTAAGAACCAACTCCCTGAGATTTATTTTTTTATTGGCATTGTCAATATCCATACCCACAAGAACGCCTTCCTCGTCATAGTCGAGAACAACTCCTTCTGATATTTCAACACTTTCCGAACTCTCTTTTTCTGAGAATTCTATATACAATGAGTCGGTATCCGGGTAATAATTAATTTTCATGTCGATATCTCCGATCTGGAAATGCATTATGTATAGTTACTTTATCATCAAGGGTGACGACGCGCAAAATCCTTCCATCAAGATCTTCTACTTTTCCCCAAAAACGATAGCGGTTCCCCTCCTGCGCCTCTATTCGAAGTGGATTTTCAAGAACATCAATACACCACTCCTTTTTAAGGTAAGCCCTTTTCCTCAGCACCTCATTTTCAAAGTATGGCGTAAATTTATAGACAGTGGCCATCACTTCGTATTTTTTTTAAAAAGGCAATCTCTCCACACTACTGCCTCAAGTTAGATAAACAGCTCACGTTTTGCAAGTTTTGGCAATGAAGCGATGGATCTGTTGCCATTGTCAAGCACATTATCCTCGCCCACAAAGGCAA
>CAIXCO010000176.1 GCA_903917955.1 uncultured Chlorobiaceae bacterium
ATGCCGTTTTCAATAAATTATTATAAAGGGTACTTCATGCATCAGCAGTCGCTTCCTGGTCGTCCAGCCTCACATGGCTGTGTCAGGCTTTTGCAGGTGGATGCTGAACGTCTTTTTTTCTGGTTGCAGCTTAGAGACCCTGTCACGCTTGTCATGCACTGAATGTTGTTGAACCTGTGGAACCGGCAATTGGGAGCCCCATTGCAGAAAGGCAAGAAAATGTTCCGGCCTGCATTGTACTCATCGGCAATTTTTTTATTTTCAGTAAAAGCTGTTGAATGATTTTTTTACTTTCTGTGCTGACCATGCGTGCAACGAATTACAAGAACCTCCTGCTCTCGCTGGCCCTGCTGCTTTCTGGTATGGTGGCTTTGGAGGGAGGTGCTTTTTAGTTCGTTTTTCAGCAAGCGAGAAACATTGTTAAAGCCTCCACCCTTCTGGGTTTGGTGGCTTTTTTCGTTTAAAGGATACAAAAAGGAAGATGTGTGCAATGAAAAAGATGAAGTATCAAAAATATGCAACGTACCCTTCGGTTGCAATTTCCGAAAGGAGCTGGCCTGACAAGAGTATCACAAAAGCGCCGCTGTGGTGCAGTGTTGATCTTCGTGACGGTAATCAGGCGCTTCCGGTACCGATGAGCGTTGAGGAGAAGGTCTCCATGTTCCAGCTTCTTGTTTCCATTGGATTCAAGGAGATTGAGGTGGGTTTTCCATCAGCTTCGGCGACCGAGTTTGCCTTTGTGCGCAGGCTGGTTGAGGAGCGTCTTATTCCTGATGATGTTACGATTCAGGTGCTGACCCAGGCGCGGGAGCACCTGATTCGCAAGACCTTCGATGCCATAAGCGGGGCGAAACATGCCATAGTGCATCTCTATAATTCGACATCGACTTTGCAGCGAAATGTGGTTTTTCGTAAAAACAAGGAGGAGATCAAGGCACTTGCTGTCGCAGGGACGGCGCTTGTTCGTCGCCTGAAAAATGAGTGTGGCAATGCCGGGATCCGTTACGAGTACAGTCCAGAAAGTTTTACCGGCACGGAACTTGATTATGCGCTGGATGTCTGTCATGCGGTGATGGATGCCTGGGGAGCATCGAAGGATGAAAAAATCATTTTGAATCTGCCCTCAACGGTTGAAATGTCGCAGCCGAACATCTATGCTGATCGCATTGAGTGGTTCTGCCGCAACATCAAGGCGCGGGATGCGGTCTTGATCAGTGTTCATGCCCATAATGACCGTGGTACTGCCGTGGCGACCGCTGAATTGGCGGTAATGGCCGGTGCTGACCGTGTTGAGGGAGCTTTGTTCGGCAATGGCGAGCGGTGTGGCAACATGGATATTGTCACCATGGCGCTGAATCTTTTCAGTCAGGGAGTCGATCCTGAACTCGATTTTTCTGATCTCCCCCGCATACGTGAGGTCTATCGCCGTTGTACCCGCATGGATGTTCACCCGCGTCATCCCTATTCTGGAGAGCTGGTCTATACCGCTTTTTCCGGTTCGCATCAGGATGCAATCAGCAAGGGGATGAAAGCGCAGCCGCTCTCGCCCGGCGGTTTGTGGGCGGTGCCCTATCTGCCTATTGACCCTCAGGATGTTGGCTGCAACTATGAGGCTATTGTGCGTATAAACAGTCAGTCCGGCAAGGGTGGTGTGGCCTGGGTGCTGGAAAAGGAGTACGGCCTTCAGATCCCAAAATGGATGCAGCCTGATTTTGCTGAAGCGGTACAGGCTGTGGCCGATACGACGGGTGTTGAATTGTCGGTTGAGCAGATCCATGAGCTGTTTCATGCGGAGTATGTGAAACTTCGAGAGCCACTTTCTCTCAAGAAGTGCCAGATCAGTTGGGCTGATGCGGATCTTGAGCGCCTTGATGAAGAGGCAACAACCATAAGCTGTGTTGTGCAGGGCAAGGAGAAGGAGCTTAGTTTTACGGCAGAGGGGAATGGCCCTCTTGATGCTTTTGTCAAGGGATTTGTCAGGGAGAGCGGAGTGGATTTCAGTGTTGATGACTATGCTGAGCACGCTATAGGCCACAGCGCAGGAGCGCTTGCTATAGCCTATATCAGGATTGGCTGCGCTGATGGACGGGTATCCTATGGTGCAGGGATTGATTCGAACATCAGCCTTGCCTCAATCAAAGCAACAGTCAGTGCGCTGAACAGGCTGCCTTGAGTGACGGTATTCAAGCGGTATTATCTTTTTTTTCGCAGCTTCTGTGTTTGAAGGGTGTGCGCAGCCTTTTTTTGTATCTTGGGGGAGTGGTGGATGTGGAATCAGCCTCTTCCTCAACAGGTAAAGCTCAAGGTTGAACATTGATCGTATGGATAGCATCCTGATTAAATTTTATTTTCTCCTTCCGTTTCTTGCTATTTTTTTGAATGGGTGCGTTCGGCAATCCGAAACAGGGAAGCTGCAAGTTGTTGCCTCCATTGCCCCGCTTGCCTATTTTGCTGAAAGGATCGGGGGCGCTCATGTTGCCGTATCGGTGATGGTGCCACCAGGCGGAAATCCCCACAGTTATGAGCCCTCTCCCCGGCAGATGGCTCGCTTGGGGGAGGCTGCACTTTTTATCAAGGCAGGTTCAGGTGTTGAGTTTGAACTCAACTGGATGGATCGCTTTTTGTCGATAAACCCCGCCCTTAAGGTCTGCAATGGAGTTGAGGGTGTTCGCCTGCTTCGTGTCAAGCATGATGGTGTGGCGCATCAGGATGGCCATTACGATCCTCATTACTGGCTCTCTGTAGCAAACGGTATGATTATTGCGGAGAATGTTGAGCGTGCCCTTGCGGCTGTCGATCCGGCACGAAGTGCCGAGTATGCGGCGAACTTTCAAAAGCTTCAGGCCGAATTGCAGTTGCTTGATCGGGAGATTGAGCAAAAGCTTGCCGGTTTAAAGAAAAGGCGCTTTTTGGTTTTTCATCCGGCATGGGGCTACTACGCTGATGCTTTCCAGCTTGAACAGATTGCGGTAGAAGAAGAGGGCAAGACGCTCACACCTCGGCAGATGCAGCGTGTGATTGAAAAAGCCAAAGCGAACGATATCGGGGTTGTCTTTGTCTCGCCACAGTTTAGCCGTTCCCAGGCTGAAACCATTGCGATGGAAATAGGCGGCAAGACCCGGAGTGTGAACCCTCTCTCATCTGATTATCAGGATAACCTCCGGCGTGCCACGAATGCCTTTCTTGAAACCATGCAATGAGGGCGCCTGTCATCGAATGTGACTGCCTCTCAGTTGATCTGGGCGGCGTGAGGGTGGTTGACGGCCTGACACTAAGGGTTGGTGAAGGTGATTTTCTTGCTCTTGTTGGTCCGAATGGCGGGGGTAAAACGACGCTGCTCAGGGTGATTCTCGGCCTGGAGCGCTTTTCAGCAGGGAGTGTGAAGGTTTTTGGCGGGTTGCCGGGAAGCTCGCCGGGACGTATCGGCTACGTGCCCCAGCGGCTTTTTTTTGACCGTGAGTTTCCTATCAGTGTCCGCGATCTGGTGCTGATGGGACGGTTGTCGAAAAAAAAACTTTTTCAGCACTATAACCGTCCCGACCGGGAGAAGGTTGATGAGGCGGTTTGTATGGTCGGTCTTGAGCGGCTGATTGAGCGACGGATAGGCGATTTGTCGGGCGGAGAGCTGCAGCGGGCACTCATTGCCCGGGCGCTTGCCGGAGAGCCGGAGCTGCTTCTGCTCGATGAGCCTACGGCAAGCATTGACCCGCAGATGAAAACCATCATTTACGATCTGATTGAGAAGTTGAAAGAGAGGCTCACCATTGTTCTGGTCACGCACGATACCGCACTTATCGGTCGTTATGTGACAAAAATTGCTACGTTGAATGTCACGCTTGAGCTGCATGAGCCGAATTCCGTTTTTCCAAACCCTTGACCGGTACGAACGGTATGCTCCAGGATATATTTGCTTTTGAATTCATGCGTAATGCTCTTCTTGCCGCGCTCCTTTCCAGTATTGCCTGCGGTATCATCGGCACCTACGTGGTGGTGAAAAAGATCGGTTTTATCAGCGGAGGTATAGCGCATACGGCCTTTGGTGGTATAGGAGTTGGCTACTACCTTGGAATCAATCCGCTGCTCGGCGTTATCCCGTTCAGTCTGGCTGCGGCGGTGGCTATCGGCTTGTTGAGTAAAAAAGCAAAGGTTGCAGAGGATACGGCAATCGGCACCTTCTGGGCGGTCGGAATGGCGGTCGGGGTGATCTGTATCGGCCTTAAACCTGGCTATGCACCCGATCTTTTCAGCTATCTTTTTGGCAATATTTTGACGGTTCCCTCATTTGATCTCTGGATGATCCTGCTGCTTGATCTGTTGATTCTTGCCGTGGTATGGATCCTCAGCAAGGAGTTCCTCGCCATCTCCTTTGATGAGGAGTATGCCGCCGTTTCGGGGCTGAAAACCATGGCTCTCTATCTGCTGATGCTCTGCTTGATTGCGTTGACGGTCGTCGTTATGATGCGTGTTGTGGGTATTGTCATGGTGATTGCGCTACTCACCATTCCTGCGGCCATTGCGCGCATGGTGAGCCGCAGTCTGCCCGGCATGATGGTTCGGGCAGTGCTGCTTTCGGCTTTTTTCAGTATTTGCGGCTTATGGCTCTCCTTTCTGCTTGATGTTGCATCAGGAGCAACCATTATCCTTGTTGCCGGGTTTTGCTTTCTTTTGGCGCACGCATGGCGATTTTTCAGGCTTTCGCCAGGCGCTCCTGGTTTATCATGAAGAGTGCAAAGGCAACACCGGGCACCCAGCCGAGCAGGGTAAGAAGACCGGTCAGCATCACTGTTCCGACCTCTTTGTTGGTGACTGATGCGGGAGGAAGAATCACGGCAAGAATCAATCTGCGAACATCCATTGTGGGGCTCCATTTTTTTTATGAAATATGCTCAAATTTACCACTTAAACAGACAGAAAGCAATGCAAAAACTCTATCAGAATGCCCTTGCGGCATCAATGGGGAAGACTATTTCTTGTATTTTGATTCTAAAATCGTACATTAAACTCCCTTCAGAAATAATCCTGAGTAAAAAAAAGCGCTCTTGATTTGTTGAACATAAACAAAAATAACTTGCTTAATACAGTTCATCCCGATGTGGTTTTGGATGATTTTGATGAGGTCATTGACGAGCCGAATTATAATAACCACAATACCTCTCCAGAGCCACCCAGTCCCTATGCTGACCTTGAAAAAAAGTATCGCAAAAACCGGTTTAACAAAAACAAAACTCCCTCCACTCTTTTCGGCGTGAACGGTGTCGGCAAGCATCCCGTTTCGAACGGTGCGGATGGCAACAAGCTGCAGAAAAGAAAACCGAAAAAGAAAAACTTTTCAAAAGTGTCGCGTGCAGCTTCCGGAAAGCGTAATCCATAACTGCCAAGGCAGATCGTTCTTCGTTATACTTCTTTTTTGGTAATGGAACTTGTACCGGAAGGGTTGAGGTTTGCGTTCAAACGATTGTTGTTAGCTACGGTTGTGTTGTTGCGGCAAAAACAGGGCGTGCAATGGCGTTCGAAATACAGGCTCATCGGGGCGGCAGGGCCCTTTTTCCCGAAAACACACTACAGGCATTCTCTCATGTGGCCACTCTTGGCATCAGGGTGCTGGAACTTGATCTTATGGTCTCGAAAGATCAGCAGATCGTCGTTTCTCATGACCCCTGGCTTGCCGCACCCCTTTGTGCTGACCGGTATGGTCGTCCACTCGGTATTGAAGAGGAGGGGCGCTATCTCCTCTATGAAATGAGTTATCGGGATATTGCCTCTTTTGATTGCGGTCTGCCTCATCCCTCCTTTCCTCAGCAGGTGCGTGTTGCCGCCTTCAAGCCGCTTCTTTCTACAGTATTCAGTGAGGTGGAGACCTGTATGGCATCGTTGGCCATGAAGGGGAGGATGTACTATAATCTTGAAATAAAGTCATGGCCCGACAAGGATGGGCTTTTTCATCCTCCTCCCGACCACTATGCAGCGCTTGTGCTCCGGCTTGTCGAAGAGGCCGGGTTATCGTTGCGCGTCAGGATACAGTCGTTTGATTGCCGGGTGGTTCGGGAGGCGTGGAGGCTGAATCCCCGGCTTTGCTATGGACTCTTGATTGAGAAAACGAAAAATGTTGACGAATTGTTGCAGGAACTCGGCTTTATACCCTGCTATCTCAATCCCCATTTTTCTCTTGTTGACCGGGAGATGACGGAAACCCTTCATGCCCGTGGCATTGCGATGATCCCCTGGACGGTAAATCGGACAGAGGAGATGCTTGCTATGCAGCAGATCGGTGCCGATGGGATTATCACCGACTATCCTGAACGCGCCATTGCTCTTTTCGGTCTGCTGCCTTAGCCTGTTCTCCAGGGTGATGTGCGTTTTGCAATTTCAGCCGCCTTAGCCTGCTTTTTTCAACGCGTGCAACAGAGCGTTTACTTTTGCTTTTATCCTGTCGGGGATGCGGCTCTCTTTTGCTTCAGAGTGGCTGTAAAGGATTTTATCCAGCGAATCGAGCACTTCGGGGAGCTCTGTGCGGGCTTCATCAGGGAGGTTGATCTCCTGCAGCGCATCTTGCAACTCTATTCTTGTCATTCCTCCGGGACTTTTGATCCCGGCTTCTGCAAGCAGCGCCATAAGCTGCTGTTTCATGGTTTTTGCAGATCTTCCTGTTTCAGGTGAGGGGTTGGCAGCACCCTCGGCTACCATTTTTTTTGCATTGGTGAGCTCTCTTTTTTTGATCAGTACAATGAGTGCACCGCTTGTCAGTAACAGGATTGCGACTGTCACCGTTGAGAGAAGGATGTTTTCACTGCCTTTTTTTTCAGAAGGGGTGCTGAGTGACTTCTCTTCTGCTCTTGTTGCTTTCTGTGCTGCGGCATTTACTTGTATGGCAAGCGATTTCGAATGCAGGGTGCTGAATTGTTGTGTGTCAGGATTGAAGACAACAAGGGTTACTGCCGGAATTTGAAAATTACCCTCTGATAGAGCCCAGGCAAGAGTTGTTGATGTTATGGAGCCTGATGAGGTTGTCCCGGAGCTTTTTACAAGGTTTATTGCTCTTTCTGGAGGGTTTTGCCGAAAGCTTTCAGGGAGTTGAATGTCGGGAAGTTCAAGGGTAAGGAGGCTTCCTGTTCCGGTGAGGGTGAGTTTTACGGAGAGTGGCTCTCCAATGTTGAGCTTCTCTTTGTCGGTCGAGAGGCTGAGTGAGAAAATGCCTACGGCGCCGGAGTGTTTTTTCGGTACCGGCAGGGGAAGTGCACGGGCAGAGATGGTTATGGCGGGCGCAGTGATACCTATGCTGCTGTCAGGGAGCTCTTTTCCCTCTATGCCAATATCGTTCTGAGGCAGAGTACAGAGCATGCTGTATCCTGAAACCGTTATTTTCCCGCTCTGGATAGGTACCAGTTTGAATTGTTTGATAACAGCGCATCTGAAGTGCTCTCCCTGAACTGTAGCAGGGAGGCTTTTGATAAAACGCTCTGAGCCGCTCTCCTTTGCCCAAAAACCCTGAAACGATGGGGGTACTTCCCTGGATATTTTTGGTGCGATATCCCGGAAATAGAGAGTATAGGTCAAAAGTATTTCCTGGCCTGTAAAGGGATGGCTGTTGTTTATTGAGGAAGCAAGAAATGGTTTGTTTCCCTGAAGCCGTGATGCTCCGGCAATTGCCGGAACACAAAGGAGCGCCATGACGAGTACGAAAAGAGGGCGGTACCGGTAACGAGCAAAGCAGCCTGCCATAGTGATTATTTCATAAGTTCCCTGGAGCGTGCCGCAGCGGCGGCAACGGTTGCTACCAGAATAGGCCTGATATTTTGCTCATCCATCACCTTCAGCCCGGCCTCTGTTGTTCCGCCTGGCGTCGTGACCTCCTGTTTGAGCTCTTCCGGCCCCTTTCGCCCGGAAAGCACCATTGTTGCCGCTCCAATCATGGTCTGTGCACCAAGGAGCAGTGCCTCCTCGCGTGAAAGACCGCACTGCACTCCCCCCTCGGCAAGAGAGTCAAGAATATGAAACATGTAGGCCGGTCCGCTGCCGGAAAGGGCGGTGGCAGCATCCATCTGTATCTCATCAAGAATGGCGATACGACCAATGGAGCGGAAAAGATCAGAAGCAAGAAGAATGTCGTCGTCCGAAGCCATTGCACCCCGGCACAGTGCGGTCATTCCTTCGCCAACAAAGGCCGGGGTATTGGGCATTACCCTGATCACCCTTATGCTCTCGCCTGCGTTTTTCTGGATAAATTCCGATGAAATTCCTGCAGCAACGCTGATGAGCAGGTGATTGGCGGTGAGTGACGGCTTCAGCGCTCCGAGCACCTCCTCCATCTGGTAGGGCTTGACGGCAAGGATGATAACCTCCGCTTTCAGGGCAACCTCTTCAACTGAGAGGCAGGGCAGCAGTGGGTAATCGGCTGCAATGGAGGCAAGAGCGGACGGCTCCTTGTCAAAGCCGATAATAACCGTGTGCTCCCTCTGGCAGAGGCCAGCAATAAGCGCACGGGCAATTCTTCCTGTTCCGATAAAGCCAAGACGAAGATGGTTCTTCATTACAAAACAAATTTTGGTGTACAAACCTTACTCTACCGGTAGTTACACTTTTTCAGCCGATTTTCAAGCGTACCGCATCGTTACGGTCAAGTTTCTCTGATAAAGAGGGAGTGGGGGAGTGCGTTGTTTAGGGGATTGGCTTGCTGGAAAGCAAAAAAGGCGGGAGAACAAACCCGCCTTTTCAATCTTCATAAGGGAGAGTGGCTTATTTGCTCTTCTCAACCATGTAAGCTACGATGTCGCCGATCTGGGCATCGGTCAAAGTTGCGTCATCGCCTTTTGCTGGCATTGTTCCAGCACTGCCTGAAAATCCGTTGATGGCATTGCTGACAAGAACAGGGACTCCCTGAGCGATACGTGGTGCCCATGCTTTTTGGTCGCCAAGTTTTGGTGCTCCGGCCATACCGGTATTGTGACATGCCATACAGCTCTTGCTGTCGTAAAGGGCTTTACCTGCAACCGTGTCGCTGGCTGATGCTACTGTGGAGCAGAGAGTACAGACAAAAAGTGCACAAAGTGCGGTAGAAAAAAAACGAGACATAGGGAACTCCTTATTTAATAAATTTTTGTGTGATGGAAAGGTCTTCTGTTGCAAAAAGAGATTGCTCTCTATTTTGAACTTTTGACCATGTAAGCGACAGCATTGCTGATTTCAGCAGTTGTCAGAGTGGCAGTACCGCCCTTTGCTGGCATCATTCCTTTTGCGCCTTTAAATCCTTTGTCTGCATGAGTGACAAGAAGTGGAACTCCCTGCTTGATGCGGGGTGCCCAATCCACCTTGTCGCCGAGTTTTGGTGCTTTCAATAGACCTGTGTTGTGGCATGTTCCACAACTGGTTTCATAGGTTTTTTTACCAGCGACGAGGTTGGTAGCTGCTGATGCTACTGAAGAACAGAGTGAACAGACAAAGAGTGCACAAATCGCGGTTGAGATAAAACGGGACATAGGGGGTTACTCCTCTTTAACGGGTTTTGGAATTATGAGCCGGGATTGTTTTTTTTCGCGTGCGTTTGTGTCGCGTGCGTTTGTGTTGGGTACGGTTGTGTCGTACACAATTGTTAATACGAATTAAAAACGATTAATCCAAATCAGAGAAGTAATATTTCACTTTTACCATGACTTCATGACAAAAAGCGGGAACTGATTTTTCCAGTTCCCGCTTGGTAACAAAGAGTTTTGCGGCTTATTTTGACTTGTCGACCATATAGGTGACGATGCTCGATATCTCTGCACTGGTAAGCGCTGCGTTTCCGCCTTTTGCCGGCATCATACCAACCTTGCCCTTGAATCCATCGGTGGCATGGCTGAGAAGCAGAGCGTTTCCTTGAGCGATACGTGGCGCCCATGCAGCCTTGTCTCCGGGTTTCGGAGCGCCCATCATGCCTGATTCGTGACATGCGGCACAACTCGCGTCATAGGCTGCCTTGCCGTCAGCCACTGCCGGAGCCGCTGCCGGGGTTGCAGCAGCGGCACCTTTTGATTTATCGGCCATGAAGGCAACAGCATTGGTCACCTCTTCATCAGTCAAACTGGCATTTCCACCTTTTGCGGGCATCATACCCAATTTACCGGTAAAGCCTGCGATCGAGTTTTTCGTCATCACCTCTGCACCTTGTGCAATACGTGGTGCCCATGCAGCGGCGTCTCCAGGTTTCGGTGCCCCCATCATACCTGCATCGTGACATGCTGCACAGTTTGCGTCATAGACCACTTTACCTGCGGCCAGTTTCGGGTCTGAGGGAACCTCAGCTGCTGCAGCCGGAGCAGTGGTTGCTGCAGACGGTGCGGCATCTCCCTTTGCATCAGGAAACTGAAGTGAGGCTGGTGGCTTTTCGAGGCCGCATGCACTGAGAAATAAGAGAGTCACGGTCAAAAAAGGGAGGAAGGGCTTCATGGTCATTGTTGATACAGGTTTAGATTGTTGTACCGGGTGTGGGTTAGAAATATTGGTGTACAGTTTAAAAATTATTTGGCGTATGGCAAAATGGTTTTTTCGTTCTCTCCTGTTTCAAGCTGATAGCGCAGGTCATGGCGGGAGAGGCTGTAGAGATGGGCGTAGAAGAGATTGAAAAGCATCACCGCACTTTTTGCTCTTGGGGCTGCAAAGCCTCGCGTGATGGCATTTTTTATGCTGAACACTTGCCTGGTAAGGGTGGAGTAGCTTTCAATAAAAGCGTCGAGTGGAATATTTTTTGGCTTGTAGAGCATCTCCTGGCCAAAGGAGTAACGGTATGCGGTGACGTCGAGGGGATCAAAGAGCAGCCGGCCCTCCTGGTGAAGCCGTTCAAAGACCTGTGTTCCTGGAGTCGGTCGCAGAATGTTAATACCGGGGACGTCAAGCCTGGTTTCATTGATGAAGTCAAGGATTGCCGCCGGAGTATCGAGCGTATCGCCGTCGAGGCCATAAATAAAGCTTCCGTAGAGGCTTATTCCCGCTTTCCGGATAGATTTAATTGCTCCGACAAGTTCAGTAGCCTTGTTCTGGTTCTTTTTATGGGCGCTCCGGCTTTTTGTTTCAATGCTCTCTATGCCAACCAACAGCGCCTGACATCCTGAGCGGGCAAAGGTTTCAAGCAACTCATGCTGCTGGCCGAGGGTTGTTGTGGCCTGTCCGAACCAGCGGATCTTCAGGGGAGTGAGCTGACGGAAGAGTTCCCAGGCATAGAGTGGATCGGCATTGATGGAGTCATCGACAAAAAAGAAGATTCTTCGGTCATGCTGCTGAAACCGCTTAACCTCACTGACCACGTCCTCAATTGCCCTTCTGCGCAGGCGGCGGCCGTTCAGCAGATGCACATTGCAGAAGTCGCAACTGTACTGGCATCCTCTTCCTGTCTGAATCAGGTTTGTTGTAAAGTAGCGGCTTTTTATCAGTGATTGTTTACTGACAGGCCTTGAAATTCCAAGATCGGGAAAGCTGCTGGATTGATAGAGCGGCTTGAGAGTGCCTGCGGCAAGGTCAGCAAGCAGCTCTTTCCAGAGGTCGTCAGCCTCTCCAAGCACAAGAATATCTGCGTGGGGTCTGCATGAATCGGCGAAGAGTGTGACATGTGCCCCTCCGAGTACAACAGCAATCCCCGCAGCACGGAGTTTGTCGGCAAGGGCAAAGGCCTGTTTTGCCATTCCGGTCTGGACGCTGATGCCTACCAGATCCCAGCTTTGATGAAAAGGAAACTCTTCGAAGCGCATGTCGCAGATCGACTGCTCGACTCCCGCTACCTCAAGAGAGCTGAGGATCATGAGTGAGAGCGGTGGAATGGCAAACTGGCTTTGCTTGATTATGGTTCTGATCGAACGGTTAAACCAGTTGAACACGGGGTTGATCTCATGCTCGCCGTAGAGTGAACGGGCTCCGTCAACACCGCTTTCCGATGGAAGAAAAACCAGTACTACTTTTTTTTGTGAACGCATTTCAGCTTTACCAGTCCTGATTGTTTTTTCCGCCTTGCGCTGCAGAGCGACCTGTCCGGGGGATGTGTTGCATCAGTGCGGATTCCTCCAGTCGGGCGTTCTCAAGCAGCCGTTCTGCTGTTTCCTGGCTAATGCCGGAGGGTGGGGGAGGAGCGTTCTCTTTTTCCGGGCCTGAGGCGCCCTGCCTGGGTCTCTCAAGTTCATCAAGGTAACGGCGGACAATTTCATAATTGATTTTTGCATCATTCTCATCCGGGTCGGTCAAGAGTACCGCCTTGAAACGATTGAGCGATTGGCGGAAGAGGAGCTGTTTTTCTGCCTTCTGGTTGCTTCCGACCGCTCTCATGGCAAGCGCGTTGCCTTCATTGAAGATTGCCTTTACCCTTATCTCCTGCCGAGTGCCGCCGGGTTTTGCCGAGTGTGAAAAGAGTGTGGCCGATTCAGGATATTTACCCTGCATGTAGAGGGCGCAGGCCAGATTGAAACTGGCAGAGGCGCTGCCTTTTTGTGCGGGAAGGGCGGCAATTTGCCTGAATGCACTTTCCGCACCGATGTATGCTCGATGCTCATAGAGTGCATCAGCTTTGAGCTGTAAACGGTACTCCCCGAGCATCTCCTGCATTGAAGGTGCGAGTGCAAAAACAAGCAGGAGAGTGTGCAGGAGAATCATGGCGAAGGCACTCCCAAGGCTTAGTTGCCGAGAAATGCTTTCTGTACAGCACTGACGCCAGCACCAATTTCAAACGGAAAGTTGATCTCCTTCAAAGCCCGTTCAATACCGCCAATGACGGTGAGCATGTCGAGCTCATCATAAAAACCAAGATGAGAGATACGGAAAATTTTGTCTTTATAGTCATCCTGACCAGCGGCAACCGTTATGCCGTTGCTGTTTTTCAGTGCCTTGTTAAATGCTGACCACTTTACTCCTTCGGGCAGCCATACCGGAGTAACGGCAAACGAGGGGGAGTTGCTGAAGAGCTTCATGCCAAGTGCATTACACCCTTCACGGCAGGCGTTTGCGAGGCTTTCGTGGCGTTTCCAGATATTTTCAATCCCTTCCGCCTTGATCATCTGCAATGCTTCGTCGAGGCCGATGACGAGCGAAACTGCTGGAGTGAAAGGTGTATCGTCGCCAGCATGAGCCTTGAGGGCGTGTTTCAGACTCAGGTAGTACTGTGTCATGCTTTGCCCCTTGATGATGTCCTGCGCCCTTTCTGAAACGGCTATCAGTGCGAGGCCTGGCGGCATCATGAGCCCTTTCTGAGAACCGGTGATGCAGATATCGACACCCCAATCATCAAAATGAAATTCGTGAGCCCCGACCGCAGTAATGCCGTCAACCACGACAAGTGCATCTGAGTGTTCGCGAATCAGGGCGCTGAGGGTCTGAATGTCGGCGGCAGTGCCGGTTGATGTTTCAGAATGGGTCAAACAGACACCTTTGGCATCCGGGTGCTCTTTGAGCAGCTCTGCAAGTCGTTCTGGCTGAATGGCCGAACCCCATGCGACCTTCTCCTCAACGCAGTTGCCGGTGAAGATGCGTACCAGCTCTCCCCACCGCTCGCCAAACTTGCCAGCATTGACGGTGATGACCTTGTCGCCCTTTTTGAAGAGGCTTGAAATTGTCGCCTCCATGCCGCCAGTGCCTGAACAACTGAGCACAACGACCGGCTGGGTCGTTCTGAAGAGATACTTCAGATCCTCGTGAACCCTGGTCAGAATCTCCATGAACTCGGGGTTCCTGTGGTGGATAATTGGAGCCGCCATGCGAAGCATGACATTTTCGGGTACCGGGGTAGGCCCTGGTGTAAATAATCTTTTTTTCATCTCGTCAGAATAATGGGTTGGGTTAAATCCATAAGTGAGGTGAACTCTTCAAAGAGGTAGTGCGAATCATGCGGCCCTGGTGCCGCTTCCGGGTGATACTGTACCGAAAAGCAGGGAAGATTTTTGTGCTTTACCCCTTCGATGGTCGTGTCGTAGAGATTGAGATGAGTCATTTCAAGCTCTTCAGGCAGTGACTCCATTGCAACAGCAAAACCGTGATTCTGTGATGTTATCTCTATCTTCTTGCTTGCAAGGTTTTTAACCGGGTGATTGCTGCCGTGGTGGCCGAATTTTAGTTTGTAGGTTTCGGCTCCGAAAGCCAGAGAGAGCAGTTGGTGGCCGAGGCAGATACCGAAGATCGGCAGCGGTTTGGTTGTGCGGTTATACTCAACAAGTTGGCGAATGGTCTCAATGGCATAACCGACGGCTGACGGATCGCCAGGGCCGTTGGAGAGAAAGACTCCGTCCACGTTGAGCTCGAGCACCTCGCTTGCCGTTGTTCCGGCCTTGAGGACGGTTACCCGGCATCCCGCCTCCTGCAGCATACGCAAGATATTGGTTTTGATACCATAGTCGAACGCGGCAACATGGTAGCGGGCATTCTCACGCTCGAGGGTATAATTTTCGCTGGTGGTAACGGTTTTGACCAGATCGCGACCACTCATTTCAGGGCTTTGAAGGGCCTTCTCTCTCAGTATCTCCTCATTGGTTTCAAGAGCGGAGATGACTCCTCTCATGGCACCCTTTTCACGGATTTCGCGCACAAGCTTCCGCGTATCAATACCGGCAAGCCCCATGACGCCCGCTCTCTTGAGGCAAGAGTCGAGACTCTCGGTGGCCTCGAAGTTGCTGTGGATACGCGACACTTCGTGGACAATGAAGGCCGATGCCCATATTTTTTCCGATTCGTTATCCGTCGGGTTGATACCGTAGTTTCCTATCAGCGGATAGGTCATCATCACCATCTGGCCGGCATAAGAGGGATCGGTGAGAATTTCCTGATATCCGGTATGTGATGTATTGAAAACCACTTCGCCGGTTGTTTCCCCGATGTGGCCGAATGCGGTCCCGTTATAGACCGACCCGTTTTCCAGTACCAATTTTGCTGCTGCTGGTTGCATGATACTTCTCATTCCTTGGTCGTGAGTTTATCGCCCGTTTCCTGCTTTTCAATATTGGCAACGGCGGTGCGGTCAAAAGTGATTTTTGTGGATTCATTGACCTGGACAAGAACAGTTTTCTTCTCCGTATCAATTCCTGCAACAGTACCATGAACACCGCCTATGGTGATAACCTTGTCACCTCTTTTCAGGCTGTCGAGCACTTTTTCGCGATCCTTCTGCTTTTTCTGCTGGGGACGAATCATGAAGAAGTAAAAAACAATAAAAATAAGTACCAGCGGGACAATCTGAATGAGCGGATTTGGTGCGGCCTGACCTGCAACGGGAGGCGCAAAGAGTAGTAGTGAGAGTAGCGTATTTGGCATAGTATTGTCGTAGGATATTAAAAAAACGTAACAGACTTATTTCGTGAGCGGTAATGTAATGTATTTATGGAACTATTTCAATCACGCCCTCCTTGCCCCGGCGGTAAAGCTTGCGTAAGGTGCTTTATTGTAACGGTATTCCGTCTCCATTCCTCGGTAGATTTTCAGGCTGGCAAGTGTGGCTATCATGGCTGCGTTGTCGGTTGAGTAGAGGGTAGAGGGCACGTGCAGCGTGATGCCTGCTTTATTACAGGCCTCTTTCATCGCTTTTCTCAAGGCCGAGTTTGCACTCACTCCACCAGCCATTGCAACCGCCCTGATTCTCTGACTGCGTGCCGCGGCAACGGTTTTTTCGACAAGCACGCTGACGATGGCCGCCTGTATTGATGCGGCAATATCGGCCTTGTGCTCTTCGATATATTCCGGACTCTGTTTCTGCAGCCAAGTGAGCACTGAAGTTTTAAGGCCGGAAAAGCTGAAATCAAAATTTCCCTGGTAATTTTTACTGCTCTGCGACGCTGAGGTGAGCGCCCGGGGAAAGAGGTGGAAGGCTGGATTGCCCCTCTCGGCAAGTGTGTCAATTACCGGGCCTGCCGGATAGGGGAGGCCAAGCATCTTGCCGGTTTTATCGAATGCCTCTCCGGCAGCATCGTCAAGTGTCCGGCCAATAACCTTGTAGGAGAGGTCCTGCTCCACCAGAGAGAGGAGGGTGTGGCCACCCGAAACCGTCAGCGAAACAAACCTTCCTTCAGGGGGAGGAAGAGAGGAGCCCTCATTGATAAATGGTGAAAAGATATGGGCTTCGATGTGGTTGATCGCCACAAAGGGAATCTTGAGAGCGTATGCCATGCCTTGGGCAAAAGAGAGTCCGACCATGACGGCGCCGATTAATCCCGGCCCGGCGGTCGCTGCTATGACATCAAGTTCATTTTTTCTTATATTGGACTCTGTTATGGCAGCGTCCACAATTGTAACAATAAGCCGTTCGTGTTCTCGTGATGCCAGTTCCGGCACAACGCCGCCGAAGAGAGTGTGACAGTGTTGCGAACTGACCACGTTCGAGAGTACCTTTCCGCTGCAAAGCACGGCTGCGGATGTTTCATCACAACTGGTTTCAATGCCTAAAATATTCATGGTATAATTTTTTCTGTAGAACTATGGGCAAAGCTAACAATCCGGTCAATAATAGCAAACCGCGCGAGAAGGTAAGCGCACTCCATGTGATTATGATCCTTATCGGGGCAAACCTCATGCTTCTCCTGGCTCCAGAGTTTGGTCTTCTCAACAGTTTGCTCTATATCCCCGATTTTTATGTGTGGCCCGCGACGGTTGGCGGGTTTGCCATGGTGGTGTTTGGCTTCAGGGGTTTTTTCAAGAAAGCTTGATGATCAGGGCTGCCGGAGGATAAATTTGAAGATACTATGGATTGTTTCACGCTATTTGCGCCGACGGTGGAGTTGGCGTGTGTAACAGACCACTGAGCGGGTTCCCTTAACAAGCACAAGAGAGGAGGTATCATGCAGCACGCAGTAGAACTGGAAGAGCTTGGAGTGCAGATAACGGAGGCTTCCCGTTTTCTTGAAATGGCGCAGGAGCAGCTTTCTCTGCGTATTATTGGTCAGCATGAGGTGATCAGGAGGATTTTTATTGCCATGCTCGTTAATGGACATATTTTGCTTGAGGGTGTGCCCGGACTGGCCAAAACACTTATTATCAGAACCTTTGCTTCCGCAATGAACCTGAAGTTTCAGCGTATCCAGTTTACCCCGGATATGTTGCCAGCCGACCTTATCGGTACAATGATTTACAATCCCAAAGACATGGAGTTCTATCCCCGCAAGGGGCCGGTCTTCGCCAATGTTATCCTTGCCGATGAAATCAACCGTTCACCAGCCAAGGTACAGTCGGCACTGCTGGAGGCCATGCAGGAGCACCAGGTAACGATTGGCAGCCAGACGTTTCCCCTGCAGGAGCCTTTTATGGTGCTTGCGACCCAGAACCCCATTGAACATGAAGGCACCTATATTCTTCCTGAAGCGCAGGTTGACCGGTTTATGATGAAAATTCTTGTCGATTACCCCTCTTATGAAGAGGAGCTTGAGATCATGCTGCAATCGGCCACCACTGCCAGCAAGGTGCCGGTCATACCGGTCGTGCAGCCTCACGATATTTCGAGAGCAAGGGGTTTGATTGACCGCATTTACGTTGATCCGAGAGTGCAGCGCTATATTGTTGATCTTGTTGTTGCTACCAGAAAACCGACAAAATATGGCATGGCCAATCTTGAGGCAATGATTGAGTATGGCGCGTCTCCAAGGGCCTCAATATTTCTCCTTTTGGCGGCTAAAGCACATGCCTTTCTTCAGCAACGGGCGTATATAACCCCGGAGGATGTCAAGGCTATTGCCTACGATACCCTTCGCCACCGTATACGACCGGGGTATGAGGCTGAGGCAGACAATATCAAACCTGACGATATTATCCGGCAGATCCTGCAGCATGTGCAGGTTCCATAACTTTGACGGCCGTACCATGAGCACAAAGAGGGAAGTGGAGAGGAGTGACGAGCGTTTGAAAGAGCTCCAGAATATCATAAGGCGGGTTGAAATTCGCTCGAAGCGCATGGCCAGCGAACTGTTCAGTGGCGAATACCACTCCTCGTTCAAGGGAAAGGGTATCGAGTTCAGCAATGTTCGTGAATACCAGTATGGCGATGATGTCCGCTCCATTGACTGGAATACCTCTGCCCGGAAGCATGAACTCTATGTCAAGCTCTTTACCGAGGAGCGGGAGCGAAGCCTTCTGCTTGTTGTTGACGGTTCTGCATCAATGCTTTTCGGCAGCCGGAAGCAGAGTAAAAAGGATCTTGCTCTGGAAGTGTGTGCCGTGCTTGCCTTCAGCGCTCTCCAGAACAACGACAAGGTCGGACTTCTTGTTTTTACCGACCGGGTCGAAACCTATATTCCACCCCGAAAAGGGCGGTATCATGTGCTGGTCATTCTCGAAGAACTTGTTCGATTGAAACCCCAAAGCAGCACGACCAATATCGGCGCCGCACTCTCCTTTATCCGCTATACCCGCAAGCGGCAGGAGATCATCTTTCTTTTGACCGATCTTGTCGACAGTGATTACGAAAAAGGGATGAAGTTGCTCAATACTCGTCATGACTTTATTCTGGTGCACATCAGTGATCCGCTCGATAAAGCTCTGCCCCTCAGCGCTCTGCTCGATCTCGAAGAGCCAGAAACAGGCATGCGGCTTACCCTTGATGGCGGAAGTCGCCCGGAAATTGAGCGCTATCGGCGGGAGCAGGCGCGGCAGCATGACGAGCTCCGTCAGCGGCTCCGGCGAATGCGCATAGACTCGGTTTTTCTCGATACTGATCGCTCTTTTACCGCTGATCTCAACTCTTTTTTTCGAAATCGTGAACGCAAGCTCTGAAGTGCAGAGGGTTTGGCTCCAAAAGTGGCTTCTTTTTCTGCTGCTTTTCCTCTGCCCTATGGCGCCCTCTTCTCCACTTTTCGGTGTAGATGGAGATGTGCCGCCCCGGATAACAGCAAGGGTGATCCCCGACAGCGCTCTCGTCGGCGACCGTATTCGCTGTTTGATCACGGTTCATCATTCAGAGAAAGAGGTGGCTGCACTTGAGGGGTTCGAGCGGAGTGACTCCCTTGCCAGCCACTCATTCGAGCTGATCAGCCGGAAACGCTCCTCCTCGTTTCCCCTTTCCGGAGGAGCGGGAACGGAGGAGTTCGAGCTTGAGCTTGCCGTGTTTGGTCGTGGTCATCAGCCTCTTCCACCCTTTACTGTGGTGTTTCGGGATCTCCAGGGAAGGGTGACAAAAAGAGTGCCTTATACTCCCTCAACCTCACTCTTTGTCCGGGCGCTCACCGACTCCTCCATGCATGAACTCCGGCCTCTCAAGCCACCCCTGAAACCCTCGATTCCCTCTCTTCTGATGATGAGCGTTGTTGGTGGAGTCTTTGGCGTTGCCGGTATGGTTCTTCTGCTGCTTTTTCTGCTCAAACGCAAGGTGCGCAACAGCGCTGAGCGGGTTGATTCCGGGCAGGTTGCCCAGCGGAAGCTCCGAAAACTTGGTTCAAGTCTTTCTGCCGGGATGCCTCCGCATGAATGCTATGAGGAGCTGAGTAACATCATGCGCTCCTTTCTTGAAAACCATTATCGCATCAGTGCACTTGAAGCGGTAACCCAAGAGATTGAGCGCGATTTGAAAAAGATCGGTGTGGCTGGATTTGAAAGTATCATGAACCTTCTCAAACAGGCAGATCTCGTCAAATTTGCCGATTGTCATCCCGATGTTGAAGAGTCACGCCAGTCACTCAAAAAAGCCTCAGAAGTGATTCGTTCCACCCGTGTACCAAAGGTCGAAGGGTAGA
>CAIXCO010000177.1 GCA_903917955.1 uncultured Chlorobiaceae bacterium
CTGGGCGGAAATATGGCCTTCCGCAATAACGCTCTCCGCCTTTATTGCCGATGAACTTGCGCTTGAGGGGTTGCAAGTGGTTGAAATCGGTGCCGGTGTTGGTATGGCATCCGTGGTTGCTGCCTGGAAAGGGGCGAGTGTCCTGACTACCGATTACTCTCTTGAGGCACTTCGTTTTGCCCGCTATAATGCCCTGAACAATAGAGTGGCGCTTCGGTGCGAAAGGCTCGACTGGCGGCTTGTGCAGTGCAGTGAGCAGTTTGACTTGCTTTTTGCTGCCGATGTGCTTTACGAACGGGTGAATCTGCTGCCCATTGTTACTGCGATCGATAAACTGCTCAAACCCGATGGTGCGGCCTATATTGCTGATCCCCGAAGGAGGCTTGCCGAGCAGTTTCTTGAGCTTGCGGCGGAAAACAACTTTTCGATCACCCCCTTTCAGCGGAGGTATGACGGGGGTTCCAAAAGTGTGGCGGTGACCATCTATAAAATGACAAGACAATCAACCGCTCAATGATGAACACTGGAGATGCACTTGTGGTTCGCTGGCGCTATCATGCTGGCCCTGGCGCACTTGTCTGGCAGCTTATGTTTACCCAAGGCGGAACCCTTGTAGGGCAGAAGCGCTTTGCCGTCAGTCGGCGTGCGCTTTTTTTTTGCATTGATACCGTGACCGGTCATCTGTTTTGTGATGATTATCTTTTTGAGGATCATCATCACCCTCTCTCTTTGGCTGAAGGGTGGTTCACCGTGCTCGAAACAACCCTTGGCGATCTTGTCTACTGCTCGGCCTGTCAACCCAACAGCCCGGAGCATCAGGGAATATGGGCGGTCGATTTCAGGGGCTCAGGGGTGGCGTGGTCACGGCCTGATCTTGTTTTTGTTGCCAATCTTGAAGAGGATCTGCTTGCCTGCAGGATATCCTCTTTTGCCGGTTTTCCCGAGCGTCATTTTCTTCTCATTGATCCCGTTACAGGTGCCGACACTCGTCTCCTTGGTCTCGACACTCTTGAGGTTAATGCTCTCCGGGCGGAGGTGGTGCAGGAGGAGGTGCGCCAGCAGGTGATCTTGTCGGAATTTGTGACGGAAGGGATGGCCAGAGAGCGTATGGCCTTGCAGAGAGTCGGTATTGGCGCAGCAACTCACTCTGAATGTATTGTTCATGAGGATTTTACGGTTGCGATTTTGCATGAGCAGAACAGGTTGAGCGGGCTCTGGGACTCCTCTCTCAAGGTCTGGCGCGGCGATTGCCTTGTCTATGCAGAGGCTCTGGATGAGGGTGCGGAAAAACCGGCTCTGAACACTTTCCTTATACGCAGAAGCGCTCTCTACTTTCTCAAGGGGAGAGATGAACTGGTTTGTGTTTCTCTTTTATGAAAGCGTCATCATCTCCACCACCCCCTTTTCGCGAAGGGTCGATTCCGATTAGCGACTTTCTTGAAAAGCTTCGCAGCCTGAAAAATTTGTCGCCCAATACCGTTATTGCCTACAGGAGTGATCTGATCCAGTTTTTCTCTTTTCTCTCGGAGCATTTTTGTCTGGCCGATTTGAACGGTTTTGATCCGGAACTGGTCACAACGGTTGAAGTAAGGCTTTTTATGGGTGCCTTGATTGAGCGGGGAGTTCAGCCGCGCTCCATTGCCCGAAAACTTGCCTCGGTAAAAAGTTTTTATCGATATTTGCACGAGGGCGGCCATATCAAGAGTTCCCTCTTTTCTGCTCTTGCTACACCTAAATATCCACGGCGTGTTCCTGGTTTTTTGACTGAACAGCAGACAGAAAAGCTTTTTGACGAGCTGCTTCCGGCTACGGTGCAAGGCTTTCGCAAGCCGGAGAGCAATGATCTTGATGAATTGTTTATCCATGAGCGTGATCGTAGCTTGCTTGAACTGCTCTATTGCAGCGGGCTTCGTATTTCTGAGCTGATTGAATTGAGGACGGAAGATCTTGATCTTGATGGCGGGTATGTGAAGCTGACGGGCAAGGGAAGAAAGCAGAGAATTGTGCCTGTTGGAGAGCCTGCGCGGGCGGCGCTGAAAAAATATTTTGAAGTCCGGAGAAACTTCTTTAGAATGAGGAGTAGGGGGGAAGTGGTGGTGAATGTTTTTGTAACCAAAAGGGGCAAAAAGCTTTATCCAGTGCTTGTTCAGAGATTGACCAAAAAATACCTCCTTTCCGTGACTGATCAGAAAAAGAAAAATCCGCATCTTTTGCGTCACACCTTTGCCACACATCTGCTGAATGGGGGAGCAGATCTTAACAGTGTTAGTGAAATGCTCGGGCATAGCAATCTTTCAACAACGGAAATCTACACGCATGTTACCTTTGAGCGCTTGAAGGAGGTTTATCGGAAAGCGCATCCCAAGGCATAGAGCTTATCGGGGGCTTCGGATAATTTTTTCACCGGAGTCTTGTTCCTTCATGACGTCCACCATATCTAAACGGAGTTTATTATGCCAAAAGTTGTCGTTAATGATGCGGTCAATGTTACCGTTACCCTGCGCCATTCCAGTAATCACAGCGATATAGAAGAGTATGCGCGCAATGCAGTGCTTGCTCTTACAAAGGTTTTTCCGGGCATTATCAGTTGTCATGTCATTATGGATCATCAGAAAAATGACTTTGAAAAGAACAAGCTTGCCGAAATAACTGTGCATGTGCCGCAGAATGTTCTTGTTGCCAAGGAGGCCTGTACGGCCTATGAAATGGCGATTGACAACTGTGTTGAGTCATTGACCAGGCAACTGCAGAAGTACAAGGAAAAATTGCAATAATAGCACGAGGGAGTCTGCGGGGTGTTCTTTTTCGAACGCCCCGCAGACTTTTTTTTGAGTTTATTCTCACTGATCTATTGCCCGCAAGCCATGAATCTTGATCAAAAAGGATTAAAAAAGCGATCAATCACGGTCGCCTATTTTTTTGAGACTATCGGCAAAAAGCACGATGTCAAATTTCGGCGTTTGAACAATGTTGATGAGCACAAACGGCGGATTTTTGAGCGTGACCTTCATCGTCCCGGGCTCGCCCTGGCGGGTTTTACCAATCTCTTTACCTATAAACGGGTACAGATTTTTGGAAATACGGAAACCAGGTTTTTAAATCATCTGGATGAAGAGGAGCGAAATCAGCGCTTTGCAAACCTTGTCCGATTCAAAATGCCCTGTATTATTCTGAGCAGCAACAACAAATTGCCTCAGAATTTACTCGACATGGCCACCCATGCCGGTATTCCTGTCTATATTACCCGATGTTCCTCAACAAAAACGATCTATCTGGTTACCGGCTTTCTTGATGACCAGTTTTCGCTCTACCAGCAGTATCATGGCTCGATGGTCGATGTCTATGGCGTCGGAGTGCTGCTTACCGGTAAGAGTGGTCTCGGAAAATCAGAGATTGCGCTTGACTTGATTGAACGGGGTCATGGTCTTGTGGCGGACGATGTTGTTGTTATTCAGAGGAAAGGTGAGTCGATGGTGCTCAATGCCAAAAGAAACCATATCATCGATCATTTCATGGAGATTCGCGGTCTGGGTGTTGTTGATGTGAAAGCCAATTTCGGTATTCGGGCAATCCGTGATGTAAAAGAGGTACAGGTTGTTGTTGAACTGCTCGAATGGAACAAGGAGATTGTCTATGAACGGCTTGGCCTGGACACAAAATTTATAAAGATTCTTGGAGTTGACGTTCCACTTGTAGAATTACCTATATTTCCCGGTAAAAACATTACCGTTATCATTGAGGTGGTTGCACTCAACTTCCTGTTGAAACGGTACTCAAATTATGTGGCCGCCGAGGCGCTGACCAGCAGAATAAATAACGTGATCAACAGCAACAGTGATAAGGGTGAGGAGGGAAGTGATGATTGATATTTCAGCAAAGAGGGTTTCCGCAATGTGCGGGCTTGCTGCCTGCCTGATGCTTGTTGTGCTGGCACTCTCCTCCTGCAGCCGCCGTAATGGCAGTCAGCGAGAGGTGGTGAAGGGGGGACGAGCGATGGACTCCACCCTTGTGATCGCCATGCTTGGTGACGCAGATTATCTTAATCCTCTGCTCGGCAGTACGGTTACCTCTGCCAATATTATCGGTCTTATTTACCCATCCCTCTTGCAGAGCGAGTTTGATACCACGACCGGGCTTATGAATTATATGGCCCTTGAAAAAAAATTGCGGGAAGTGACGCCGCAGGGTCAGGGCAAAAAAGATCCAAAGGGCGCTCTTGCAAAGAGCTGGCAGATGTCGAAAGATCAGCGAACCATCACCTACATTCTCAGAAATGATGTTTTCTGGAATGATGGAAAGCGGGTGGTATCGGGAGATTTCAAGTTTTCCTACCAGTTGTATGGCAGTCCGGTAATCGCCAGTACCCGTCAGCAGTACCTTGCAGAGCTTCTTGGTGCCGACAAGGGCAAGGTTGATTTTGATCGGGCTATTCTGACGCCTGATGATACCACCCTTGTTTTCAGGTTTTACAAGCCCGTCCCCGAGCATCTTGCACTCTTTCATACCTCTCTCACACCCCTTCCGGCACACCAGTGGAAAGATGTCAAGCTCGATGAGTTCCGTCATTCTCCGCTTAATCTTCAGCCACTTGGCGCAGGCCCCTACAGGTTGAAGAGCTGGCAGCAGCAGCAGGAGATCGTTCTGGCTTCAAGCCGGAGTTCAAATCTCCCCAAGCCCGGTACCATTCCGCAGATCACTTTCAGGGTGGTGCCCGATTATACGGTACGCCTGGGGCAGCTTCAGACTGGTGCGGTGGATGTGGTGGAAGGTATCAAGCCTGAAGATTTTACCTCCCTTTTGAAGGCGAACCGGCAGATTGAGATCAAAACCGTCGGGTTGAGGGTTTATGACTATGTCGGCTGGTCAAATATTGATCAGAACGAATATCACAAGAGTGGCAAGGTGAGGCCGCACCCCCTTTTTGGTTCTGCACGGGTACGTCTTGCCCTGACGGAGGCCATTGACCGCGAAGCGATCATTGACGGCTATCTCAAAGAGTATGGTGTGATCTGCAACACCGATATTTCACCATCCCTGAAATGGGCCTGTAATGAACGCCTTGTGCCGCACCCTTTTGATCCTGCACGTGCCACAGCCTTGCTCAGGGCGGAGGGCTGGTTGCCGGGGCCGGATGGTATTTTGCAGAAACAGGGCAGAAAGTTTAGTTTTGTACTCTATACCAATGCGGGTAATGCGAGAAGAAACTATGCAAGTATCATTATCCAGCAGAATCTTCGTTCAATCGGTATCGACTGCAAGCTTGAGGTTCAGGAATCCAATGTCTTTTTTGAGAGCCTCCAGCAGCGAAAGCTTGATGCGTGGATGGCTGGCTGGTCGATCGGTCTGGAGATAGACCCTCTTGATGTCTGGGGTTCAGATCTCAACAAAAGCCGTTTTAATTTTATTGGTTACCAGAACCCTCGAATTGACGCTCTTTGTGAGCTTGCCAAGCAGAAGATGGAGCCGACGGGTGCAAGAGCCTACTGGCTTGAGTATCAGGAGATTCTTCATCGCGATCAGCCGATCACCTTTCTCTACTGGATCAAGGAGACCCAGGGGTTCAGCCGGAGAATCGAAGGTGAGGAGCTTAATATTTCTGGTACTTTTTATAATATTGACGACTGGAGGCTGCGTCCTTCAGCAAATGTAGCACTGTAAGATCTTATGCTCATCTATATTCTCAAGCGGCTGTTGATTGCCGTACCGCTCATTTTCGGGGTGCTTACCCTTACCTTTTTTATTACCAGGCTTGCTCCCGGTGATCCGGCGGCTTTTTTTATTCAGCCAGGGATCAGTCCGAACGTTGCCGAGCAGATCAGGGCGCAATATGGGTTGAACGATCCCGTGCCGGTACAGTATGTCAAGTGGCTTGCCAATGTGCTGCAGGGTGATTTTGGACGCAGTTTCAGTCGTGCCCAGCAGCCTGTTTTTGATGTGATTGCCCAGGCTTTGCCGATAACGGTGACGATCGCCGGGCTGACCCTTATTGCAAATTTTACCCTTGGGATTTTTGTCGGGATTGTTTCCGCCGTTCGCCAGAACAGTTTTCTTGACCGTTTTCTGACCGTGACAGCACTCTTTTTTTATTCGATGCCGGAGTTCTGGTTTGCCTTGATGATGATTATTTTCTTTGCCCTGAAGTTTCCCCTTTTTCCCGCCTCAGGTCTTAATGAGATTGGTGCGGAGGGTTTTGGCTCAGTGGGATTTCTCCTTGACCGGTTATGGCATCTCGTTTTGCCGGTTACGGTGCTCAGCATCAACGGGGCAGCAGGTATTGCCCGCTATGTCAGGGGAAGTATGCTTGAAGTGATCCGGCAGGACTATATTCGCACGGCAAGGGCAAAAGGGTTGCCGGAAAATGTTGTTATTTTTAAGCATGCTCTTCGCAATGCCCTTTTGCCAGTAATCACCCTTATGGGAAGCTCGCTCCCCTTTATTTTCAGCGGGGCGTTGTTTATTGAGGTGATTTTTGCTTTTCCCGGGATGGGGCGGGTAACGGTAGAAGCAATTTTTGCAAGGGATTATCCACTGATTATTGCCAACACCTTTGTTTCCGGATCTCTGATTGTGCTTGGCAATCTTTTTGCTGATGTTTTCTATGCCGTTGCAGATCCGCGCATAAAGCTTTGAGGGGTAGTGACCGTTATGATTGTTCAACCTGTAATGTTTGCTGTTTGAGAATAGAATTGCTCAATACACCTCCCGATGCTGCTGAATCGAGAATCGAGGAGCAGATACGACCGCTTCGTATGGATGCTTTTGCCGGGCAGCAACGGCTGACTGATAATCTGAAAGTTTTTATTTCAGCGGCTAAAATGCGCGGCGAAGCGTTGGACCATGTTCTCTTGTCGGGGCCTCCGGGGCTTGGCAAGACGACGCTTGCTTATATTATAGCCTCAGAAATGGGGAGCAGCATCAAATCGACTTCGGGGCCATTGCTCGACAAGGCAGGAAATCTTGCGGGGCTCCTGACTGGCCTGCAGAGGGGCGATGTGCTTTTTATTGACGAAATTCACCGGATGCCGCCGACGGTTGAGGAGTATCTCTACTCAGCCATGGAAGATTTCCGCATCGACATCATGCTCGACAGTGGCCCCTCTGCAAGGGCAGTGCAGTTGCGTATTGAGCCCTTTACGCTTGTCGGGGCTACGACCCGTTCAGGTTTGCTTACCTCACCTCTCAGGGCAAGGTTTGGCATCAACAGCCGCTTCGACTACTATGCGCCTGAACTGCTTGAGGGAATTATTATCAGGGCATCAACCATTCTCGGTATTGGCATTGATGCTGAAGCGGCGAAAGAAATTGCCGGACGTTCACGCGGTACCCCCCGTATTGCCAACCGCCTGCTTCGCCGTGCCCGTGATTTTGCGCAGGTTGACGGAGCCGAGTTGATAAACCGCGCCATTGCCATCAAGACCCTTGACTGTCTTGAAATTGATGAGGAGGGGCTTGATGAGATGGATAAAAAAATCATGGAGACCATTGTCAACAAATTCAGTGGAGGGCCGGTCGGCATTGCCTCTCTTGCTGTCTCTGTGGGGGAGGAGCAGGATACCATTGAAGAGGTTTATGAACCATACCTTATCCAGGCAGGTTATCTGACAAGAACGACAAGGGGACGGGTAGCGACCCGCCTCGCGCTTGCACGCTTTTCAACGGGTTCCGAAACTCATGAATATTCACTCTTCGATGCGAAGCCGACCTGCTGAATTCAGGGCATTGCGCAATAACCGCTCCGCTTTCAGCTTTTTGCTGTTTTTGGGGGCTTGTCTGGCCTCTCTTTTTTTTCTTTCAGCGTGCGCCTCTTCCAGGCCGGTGGCTCCTGGCAGGATAGTGCCCGACTCTCTTGCTGAAGCTTTAAAAAGAGAGTTTGTTGCGGCATCGCTGCAGTGTGTAAAAGGGGAGTTCCGGGGAGCCGTTGAGCGTTATGGGAGGCTCTTGGGCGCTCAGCCCTCAAATGCAGCCATTCATTACGCCCTCTCAAAAGCGTGGGCAGGTCTCGGTGTGCTCGATTCTGCGCGTATCTACAGTGAAAAAAGTGTTTTGCTCAATCCGGGCAATACTTCTTATCTGGGATTTCTTGCTGCACTCTCTCATCAACAGGCCGATTATGCTCGTGCAATTGATCTTTACCAGCAACTTGTCGCTCTTGAGCCGGGTAATGCGGAACCACTCTCCAGCCTTGCGCTCGAATACCTTGCCTCAGATCAATCTGAAAAAGCCCTTGTCGTTTTTCAGAAAATGTTAACGCTTGATCCGAAAAACGAGACAACCCTGGCACAAATGCTCCTTATGGAGATAAAGCTTGCCCATTATCAGGAGGCGATAGGCACTTTGATGATGCTCATTGAGCAGGGTGATGGAAAAGAGAAGTTGCGTCTTACTCTCGGTGAACTGTATTTGCAGACCCAGCAGTATGATCTCGCATCAAAAACATTTAGGGAGATTCTCAGCGAGAATTCAGCGTCAGTTCCTGCCGGGCTGGCCTTGTTTGAACTCTCCGTACAGTCCGGGAACCATCCCGCTTTTCTTGACGATCTCAACCGTTTTTTCACAGTCAATCAAGTGACTTTACCGCAGAAAATAGAGCTTGCCAAACTTTTTCTTGTACGTTCTTCACGGGAGAGCTCTTTTTTGGAGCCAGCCATTGTTATGATTGGAGAAATTATCCGTCGCCATCCCGGCAATGGCCGTCTCTATGCCCTCCGTGGCATTGCCCAAATGCAGAAGCAGGATGCGGCCGCAGCGTTGATCGATTTCAGGAAGGCCTTGCTTTTGGAGTCAGGCAGTATTGAAATCTGGGAGGAGTTTGTTACAGCCGCCGTCATACAGAAAGAGTACCGCTCTGCCGCAGAGGCGCTTTACAAGGCTAAAAAGCGGTTTCCTGCCATGAGCTTGAGGCTTCAGGTGCTCGAAGGGGAACTCTTCTTTCAGAGGGGTCAGCTTAAAAATGCTGCATTTCTGCTTGAAAAGGTGGTGCAGTCAAAAAAAGCAAAAAAGGAGAAAAATCTCTATTTGCAAGCAAGCAGCACCCTTGCTTTATGTTATGACGCTCTTGGGTTTCGTGATAAAAGTCTCCATCTCTATGAGAATATTCTCGCCCTTGAGCCCGATAATATTCTTATGATGAATAATCTTGCATACCTGCTTACTGTTCAGGGAAAAGAGCTTGCGCGTGCCAAAGAGCTTGCTTTGAAGGTGGTGGCCTGGGAACCAGCCAATGGAGGCTATCTTGATACACTTGGCTGGGTGCTCTTCAGAATGGGGGAGTATGAAGAGTCGAGAAAGGTTCTTGAAAAAGCAGCGGAGCTGGATCCAGATGAAGCAGAAATAGTTGGTCACCTCGGCCAAGTGTACGAGAAACTTGGAGACTTTAAGAAAGCGCTTGAAATGAAGGAGAGACTCAAGAAACTCAAGGCGAAGTCATAGCTTGTTGATTTGAGCGTGTGTGGTTCAGCAGGATGTGGCTGCGGGCAGCAACAAAAAAAACGGCGGGTGCTCCGCCGTTTTTTTGTTTCGAATAAACCTCTTATTTGATCTTATCAAAAGTGCGCGCTGCAAGATATTCGTAATGGGCCCACCGAGCATCGACCTCTTTCTGGATTGCTGCGTAATACTCTTTGGCAAGAGCGGGATGGCTCTTTTTGAGCATCCGGAAGCGGTTTTCCATATCGAGGAACTGAGCTACGGGTATTTTAGGCTTTTTCGAATCAAGCACAAGCGGATTCTTTCCTTCGAGCAAGCGGTCAGGATTGTAGCGGTAAAGTATCCAGTGGCCCGAATCAACCGCCGCCTTCTGGTTTTCAAGGGCGGTCGACATGTTGATGCCGTGTGCAATACAGTGTGAATAGGCTATGATGATTGACGGCCCATTGTAGGCTTCGGCTTCGAGGAACGCTTTAAGAGTCTGTTCGTCGCGGGCACCAAAGGCAACCGAGGCAACATAAGCGTTTCCGTAGGTCATCGAAATCATGCCAAGATCTTTTTTGGTCACCGTCCGTCCGGCTGAGGCAAATTTTGCAACAGCAGCCTTGGGCGTCGCTTTCGATGCCTGACCACCGGTGTTTGAATAGACCTCGGTATCGAGCACCAGCAGGTTGATGTTTTTGTCGCCTGCCGTTATATGGTCAACACCGCCATAGCCAATGTCGTAGGCCCATCCATCACCACCGACACCCCAGACACTCTTTTTGACGAGCATTTCGGCCACTGATAGCAGATTTTTTGCGTCAGACGAGCTCATCTGGGCAAGCTTCTCCTTCAGAATCGAAACCCGTTTTCTCTGTTCAAAAATTTCCGGTTCAGTGCTTTCCGATGCCTCAAGAATCTCTGTCGTTAGTGTTTCGCCGATTTCGGAAGCCATTCTCTGCAAGAGCTGTTGAGCATACTCCCTCTGCTTGTCGATTGAAATCCTGAAGCCGAGTGAGAATTCTGCAGTATCCTCAAAGAGCGAGTTCGACCATGTCGGTCCACGACCGTCGGAGTTTGTGGAGTAGGGTGTTGTTGGAAGGTTACCCCCATAGATTGAAGAACATCCGGTGGCATTACCAATAACAAGGCGGTCACCAAAGAGCTGCGTCATCAGCTTGATATAGGGGGTCTCTCCGCAACCTGAGCATGCGCCTGAAAACTCGAAGAGCGGCTGCTGGAGCTGCTGCTCCTTGATCAGTTTCGTATTGATTTTGTTTCTGTCGTATTCCGGAATATTGAGATAATGGTTCCAGTTGTCAATCTCGGTTTCACGAATGGGCTGTTGCTCGTGCATGTTCAGCGCCCTTCTTTCCGGGTTTGTTTTATCTCTTGCCGGACAGACATGAGCACAGATTTCGCATCCGGTACAATCTTCGGGAGCGATCTGGATGGTATATTTCATCCCGCTCCAATTGACACCCTTTGCTTCGGCAGATTTGAAGGTGCGTGGTGCGTTCTCAAGGTATTTCGGATCGTAGAGCTTGGCCCTGATGACTGCGTGGGGGCATACGATGGCACATTTGGCACACTGGATACAGAGGTCGGGTTCCCATACCGGAATTTCATCAGCCAGGTTGCGCTTTTCAAATTTTGAACTTCCACTTGGGTAGGTGCCATCCGCAGGCAGCTCGCTGACCGCAATGTCGTCACCTTCGCCGGTAATGATTTTTGCCAGGACGTTGCAGACAAAATCAGGTGCTTCACCAACAATAGGCTGACGCAGCCCGGTTTTACTGTCGGCAACCGATCTTATCGTGACCTGATGGAGGTTGGAGAGGGTCTCATCAACAGCCTGTATGTTCTGTTTGACGACCTCATCCCCTTTTTTGCCGTAGGTCGTCCGGATGGAGTTCTTGATTTGCTCTACGGCCTCTTCACGGGGTAGAACACCGGATATGGCAAAAAAGCAGGCCTGCATGATGGTGTTGATGCGCTGTCCCATACCGCTCGCATGGGCAACCTTATAGGCATCAATGGTATAGAGCTTTGCCTTTTTACTGATCAGGCGCTCCTGAACGATTTTCGGCAGCTTCTCCCAGAGTTCTTCAGAAGAGTAGTGCGTGTTGAGTAGCAGGGTACCCTCTTGCCGTAGATTTTTGACAAGGTCAAGCATCTCAAGGAAAATCCAGTGGTGGCAGCCAATAAACTGTGCCTCAGTGATCAGATAGGCTGAACGAATTTCATGAGGGCCAAAGCGCAGGTGTGAAGTTGTAATTGATCCTGATTTTTTGGAATCGTAGACAAAATAGCCCTGGGCATAGTTATTGGTATTTTCACCAATAATTTTGATGCTGTTTTTATTGGCACCGACGGTACCGTCTGATCCAAGGCCATAAAAGAGTGCCCGGAACATCTCATCCGCTTCAATTGAGAAGGTCCGATCGTATTCAAGACTGGTATGGGTCACATCATCGTTGATGCCGACAGTGAAATGGTTTTTCGGTTTTGCCGAAGCCATGTTGTCGAAGATGGACTTGATCATTGCCGGAGTAAACTCCTTGGATGAGAGTCCGTATCTTCCGCCGGTGATGGTGGGCATGGCTGTTATCAGGCCATTTTGCACTCCTTCAAGCAGGGCATTGACCGTGTCAAGATAGAGTGGCTCTCCGGCACATCCTGGTTCCTTGAGCCGGTCAAGCACAGAGACAGATTTGAGGGTGGCAGGGAACGCCTTGACAAAGCGTTCAATATCGAATGGACGGAAAAGGCGGGCATGGACAACACCTACCTTTTCGCCCTGTTTGTTAAGATATTCGGCAGTTTCGCGGGCGGTCTCGACACCGGAACCCATCAAAACAATGACACGCTCGGCATCTGCTGCGCCGTAGTACTCGTAGAGTTTATAGTGGCGGCCGGTAAGAGCTCCAAATTTCTCCATCGCCTTTTCGGTGATTGAGGCGCAGGCATTGTAATAGCTGTTAACCGTCTCTCTGCCCTGAAAATAGACATCAGGATTCTGTGAGGTGCCCCTGATAGTTGGAGCATCAGGGCTCATGCGCCGGTTCCGGTGTGCTATGACGAGATCGTCGCTGATCATCTCTTTTATGATATCGTCAGCAATGACCTCTATTTTTGAAATTTCATGTGAGGTTCTGAATCCGTCAAAGAAATGGAGGAATGGAATCCGTGATTCAAGAGTTGCTGCCGCCGTAATGAGCGCCATATCCATCACCTCCTGAACCGAAGCTGATGCAAGCAGCGCAAATCCTGTTCCACGGACTGACATGACATCGCCATGATCACCAAAAATCGAGAGTGCCTGTCCCGCCAGTGCACGGGCTGAGACATGGATGACGCAGGGAGTAAGCTCCCCGGCAATTTTATACATGTTCGGGATCATGAGCAACAGTCCCTGTGACGCAGTAAAGGTAGTCGTCAGTGCACCAGTCTGCAACGCTCCGTGAACCGCTGCCGCAGCACCGGCTTCGCTTTGTAATTCATCAACTTTTGGCGTAGTACCCCAAATGTTTTTTTTTCCTTCTGCGGCCCATGCTTCTGAATACTCCCCCATCGGTGATGCTGGAGTGATCGGGTAGACACAGATAACTTCACTGGTGCGGTAAGAGACATGAGCTAATGCTTCATTTCCCTCCATTGTTTTATAAGTCCGGCTCATACGGTATTCACCTGATTTGTATTGAGAAAGGTATGTGCAGATCACTGACATAAAACGCACGACGGTGCTGCAAAAGGTACCAGCGAAAGGTAAGAGATAATGCAAATAAAATAAACTGGTACGTCAAGCAAGATATAAAAAAAAATGATTTTGATAAATTTAATTAGATTCCTTGCTCTCCCGACAGAGAGCGAGGAGTGCCGGGGAAATGTTCAGCATGGTGCTGCGCTCCCGCTACTTGTTATTTTAAACGTATAGACAGAGGAAAAAGCTTTTATGGACGCAGAACATTCCGAAAACATTGTCTATGGCAGGAATGCTGTACTTGAGCTTCTCCAGCAAAAGCCCGAGAGCATCGAGAAAATTTACTTTCAGTTTAATACCTCTCACCCGAAACTCAAGGAAATTGTCATCACCGCAAGGCGACTGAAACTGGTGAGCGGCAAGGCCCGGCTCGAAAAACTCTCTCTGATTGCCGGAACAACAAAGCACCAGGGAGTGTGCGCCCTTATCAGCTCGGTCACCTATTACTCGCTGGAGGAGATATTGGCAACCCCCCGCAATACTTTTCCGCTCTTTGTGGTTCTGCAGGGACTCGACGATCCCCACAACATCGGAGCCATTATCAGGACGGCTGAAGCGGTAGCTGCCGATGCCGTTATTCTTGTTGAAGGCAAGGGAGCACCCGTTAATGCCGTGGTGCACAAGGCTTCTGCCGGGGCGCTCTCCCATATAAGAATCTGCAAGGTCAAAAGCCTTGTGCGTGCCCTTGAATTTCTTCATCAGTACAATGTCCAGGTGCTCGCAGCCGACATGGATGCGGAGGTCAACTACACTGATGCCGACATGAAAAAATCGACGGCCATTGTGCTTGGCATGGAGGGAAGCGGGCTTGCGCCTGAAGCACTCGAATTCTGCGACCGAGTTGTCCGCATTCCCATGGCAGGCTGCGTTGAATCGCTCAATGTCAGTGTGACGGCGGGCGTATTGCTTTACGAGGCCATGAGGCAGCGACTTGCATAAAAAGGCCGTAACCGGCTGATTTGAAGGGATTATAAAAAATAGTACCTTGTTTTTCTCAACGACGGGCCGCGCTGTTTGCTGCTCACTCAATCAACATACATTTTCTCTCTGCCATGACTATTCCAGAAGATCTTCGTTATACCAAAGACCATGAGTGGATCAAACTGCTCGAAGATGGTACTACCGCACTGGTCGGCATCACCGACTTTGCCCAGCACGAACTTGGTGATATTGTTTTTGTGGAGCTGAAACCGGCGGGAATGGTGCTGAAGCAGCATGAGGTTTTTGGAACGGTCGAGGCGGTAAAAACAGTCGCCGATCTCTTTGCGCCAGTTGCCGGAGAGCTCCTTGAAGTGAACCCCGGGCTTGAGAGTGCTGAAATTGTCAACCAGGATCCCTACAACGAGGGTTGGCTTGTCAAAATGAAGGTTGAGAGTGCAGAAGCAGTTCTCGCGCTTCTTGACGCTGATGCCTACCGTCAGCTTACAGGAGAGTAAGTAATGCCATTTATTGTCAATACCGCCAGCGAAAGGGAGGAGATGCTTCAGGCAATTGGTGTCAGCTCCTTTGACGCCCTTCTTGTCGATATCCCTGAAGAGATCCGCCTGAAAAGAGATCTTGATCTTTTTCCGGCATTAGATGAGCCCCAGGTGCGCACACTGCTTGAAGGGCTTGCTGCAGCCAACCAGAGCACGGCTGAGTATGTCAGTTTTCTCGGTGGAGGGGCTTATGACCATTTCATCCCCGCTGCCATCAAAACCATCACCTCCCGCAGCGAATTCTATACCGCATACACACCCTATCAGGCCGAGGTCTCACAGGGGACACTGCAGGCCATTTACGAATACCAGAGCCTGATCTGCCGTCTCTATGAGATGGATGTAGCCAACGCCTCCATGTATGACGGGGCAACAGCCCTTGCGGAAGCGGTACTCATGGCCATGAACGTCACCGGACGCAGTCAGGTTGTTGTGGCAGGCAAGCTGCATCCCTTCAACAGCTCCGTACTGAAAACCTATCTCGAAGCGGCAGGTCACCAGGCCGTGATACAGAACACGCTTGAAGAGGGTATTGGCAGTATTGCCTCACTCCGCGAGCTTGTCGGCCCGAATGTGGCCGCAGTGGTTGTACAGCAGCCCAACTTTTACGGCTGCCTCGAAGAGGTTGAAGCAATTGGAGCCATTGCCCATGAAAAGGGAGCGCTCTTTGTAGTTTCAGCCGATCCGCTTTCGCTCGGTGTGCTGGCCGCTCCCGGAAGTTATGGAGCCGATATCGCCGTGGGTGAAGGTCAGCCCCTTGGCTCTTCGCAGAGCTTCGGTGGCCCTTACCTTGGTGTTTTTACGGTAAAACAGTCTCTTGTCCGCAAAATTCCAGGGCGTCTGGTCGGCATGACCAAAGACCGGGATGGTGAAGATGGTTTTATTCTCACCCTTCAGACCCGCGAGCAGCATATCCGCCGCGAAAAAGCTACCTCAAATATTTGCAGCAACCAGGCACTCAATGCTCTTCAAGCAGCGGTCTACCTCTCGTTGCTCGGTAAAGTGGGGTTGCAGCAGGTTGCCGCACAATCAGCACAGGGTGCGCACTATCTTGCGAAAAAAATTGTCGCGATTCCAGGATTTTCTCTAAAGTACCAGTCGCCATTTTTCCGCGAGTTTGTTGTCGAAACGCCAGTTCCCGCAGCTGCCGTCATTGAGCGGATGCTTGAGCACAAGGTGTTTGCCGGCTATGGCCTGGCTGCTCACGGCGAAACCGGGCTGCTTGTGGCCGTTACGGAAAAAAGGAGGAAAGAGGAGCTTGACGGTTTTATTGAAAGGCTTTGCGAGATTATAGCATAAAACCCTGCAGACCCATAAAGCTACCGGCGGGGCAGTAGCTTTATGGGTTGCAAGAGGGTGTTTTTTAGATGAGGCCCAAAATTTTCAGTTCCTGGTCAAGAATATGCTGGTTTTCTGCTGAGAGCGGCACCAGCGGCAGTCGGTAGTTCTCTTCAATCATACCCATTCGGGCAAGGGCATACTTCACCGGTACCGGGTTACTCTCAATAAAGTTCAGTTTTAACAGTTTGCGGTATCTGCTGTTGATGGAGCGTGCACTCTCAAGATCGCTCCGCTTGACCGCTTCAATCAGTTGCTTGATTTGCGCCGGAATCTGGTTTGCCGCAACAGAGATGGCTCCATCTCCTCCCATCGCCATGAAGGGCAGAATCAGCGAATCCTCACCGGTCAGCACGGAAAAATGGGGAGGCCTCTCCTCAAGAAGTTCCGAGATCTGACTGATATTTTCTGAAGCCTCTTTGGCCGCCGCGATATTTTCAAAATCCTTTGCAAGCCGCAGAATGGTCGATGCTGCAACATTGCATCCTGTTCTGCCCGGCACATTATAGATGATAATCGGCACAGAAACCGCTTCGGCGATATGGCGGTAGTGCTGATAAATTCCTTCCTGCGAAGGTTTGTTGTAATAGGGTGAAACCGACAGAATCGCTGCAGCACCGGCACGCTCAGCATTTTTTGCCAGTTCAACCGCATGTTTTGTATCATTGGTGCCAGCACCTGCCGCTACAATAATGTTGTTGCCTGCCTCATTCTTTACGGTGCGGATAATCTTAACCTGCTCATCCCCCGAAAGTGTTGGCGACTCACCCGTCGTTCCACAGGTTATAATAATATCGGTTCCAGCCTCAAGATGAAACTGCACCAGCCGTCTCAGTGCATCGGTATCAACCGTCATATCCTTTTTAAACGGTGTTACCAGCGCAACGGCAGATCCTGAAAGGTATCGTGTGGACATACTTTTTTAATCCCTTGTTAGTAGAAATCGTGTGATTTTAATCCATCGAAATCGTTTTCTTGAAATAAGTTAACGGGAAAAATTCATGTCGGAAGATTCCCGGCCTTACATGAACGTCACAGAGTGTCAGAAAAACTTCTCCATGTGATTTCGGTTGATACTCTATGATCGAGAAAGGGAGAAGATAAATAAAGAAAGCAAATTTGCCCTTCCTGAATTAGTTTAAGCCTCGTTCTCCCTGAAAAAAATTCACACTCCACTTTTTTGATCTTGACTGCTCTTACCAGGCAGGAATCGTTAAAAACTCTTTCTGCTTGAGCGCTCGCGCAAGGTATCTCTTTTTGGTGCTCTCTCTCTTTGGTAGCCGCTTAATGGCATGACGAGCAACTCCTCCGTGTTCGGCGATGCAATTCATCATCAGGTGCCTGCACATCGCTCATGGGTCTGCTTTTCTCTTCGGTAATGATGTTGCTCTCTTTTCTATCGGGGCTGGATTGAATTTCCTCATCGCGAGATACACGTTCTCCATCGCGAGATGTACGTTCCTCATCGCGGTATGCAAGTTCCCTTGATGACGATGAGCTGGCGCTGGCACGATCAAAATCATCCTCATCCGCTTCATGATCAAACCTGTCGTGATGCTCCCAGGGAACCTCTTGCTCTGAAAGTTCTGCAAGGGTCAACTGTGCAACCAAAGGCTTTGATGCCTCTTTTCCTTTTGGCTCCCAGGAGTTTGAGATTTTTTTACCAAAATCAAGAATGGCCGAAAAAGGCTGGATACCGAACCAGGTACCGAAACCAACAACCACAGAGAGAATGACTATCGTCAGCAACTCCGACGTGTGCTGCACTCCCTGGGCGGACTTTGCTTTCAGGTAAGAGAGGAATGCGCGCCAGTTAACAAGAAAAAGATGGCCAAGAGAGAGCAGCGAAAAAGCGAAGCCAAAAATGATATGCTGATCTTGCCACGCTGGCTTTGTAAGTCCTCCCAACTCCCAGACAACTCCCGGACTTCTGGCAGGAAAAATATAGAGAATCACGCCCGAGACCAAAAGCATGAAAAATGAAAGAAAAAGCCCGAAGCTTGTAAATACCCGCCAACTGTA
>CAIXCO010000178.1 GCA_903917955.1 uncultured Chlorobiaceae bacterium
CATCTCGTCAAACGAGGAGACGATTTTTGGGGACTGGCTTGAAGGGCTGGCCATTTTTATCAATGAAAAAGTGTACGGCGGATGGAAATCGGGCATTGCGGGCATTGACCTTGAATTTGACAAGGAGGGGAAGCGCTTTATTGTCAATATCAAGTCGGGGCCGAATTGGGGGAACAGCAGCCAGATTGCCAAAATGAAGTCTGACTTCAAGACTGCGGCAAAGACGTTGCGTACGAGTAACTCAAAGCTTCAGGTTGTTGCGGTTAATGGATGCTGTTACGGAAGAACCACGACTTCAGATCAGGGCGACTATTTCAAGTATTGCGGCCAGACCTTTTGGGAGTTTATCTCTTCAGACCCACATCTCTACACCGAGCTTATCGACCCGCTGGGTCACAAGGCTCAGGAAAAAAACGAGGAGTTTCAGGACTCCTATGGCCGGATGCTCAATAAATTCACCTTTCAATTCGGGAGCGAGTATTGCGACGACAGTGGTGCTATCAACTGGCAAAAACTCGTAGCCTTCAATTCATCTGCGATCCCGTCGCCGGAACGCCGATCGACGACATGAAGAGCCTGTATTATTATAATTTAATGTAACCTATGAGCGCAAAGAAAAAAGTTGTTGTTGGTATCTCGGGCGGGGTTGATTCTGCTGTTTCGGCATGTCTGCTTGCCCAGCAGGGTTACTCGGTGACGGGGTTGAATATTCGGGTGCTCGACTCCCTTGATGAGAGCCCTTCACTGAAGCCGTCGCCGCTTGTGATCAGTGACCATCCTGATTTTCAGATTCCCGTTTTTACCCTGAACCTGAGCCAGAAGTTCAGAAATGATGTGATTGGCTATTTTCATGAGGACTATCTTGGTGGCAGAACGCCCAACCCTTGCATGGTCTGCAACAAAAAGATCAAGTGGTTTGGCCTCTTTGAGGGGCTGAAGCTGCTTGATGCTGATTTTGTTGCCACAGGCCACTTTGCGGCGACGGCTTTCAGCGAGGGGAGGTATCGCCTCTATAAGGGGGCTGATCCGGAAAAAGATCAGAGTTACTTTCTCTGGATGCTTACCCAAAGTGATTTGGCAAAAACCCTCTTTCCGCTGGGGGAGCTGACCAAACCGGAGGTTCGTGAGCTAGCCCGCTCGTTTGGTGTCAGGGCGGCTGAAAAAAAGGAGAGCCAGGAGATCTGCTTTGTGCCGCAGGATGATTATTGCAGTTACCTTGCGGGTGCAATTCCCGGTTTGACCGAAAGAGTGGCGGAAGGCGATATTGTGGATGAGTCGGGCAAGGTGATTGGCAAGCACCATGGCTATCCCTTTTATACCATCGGCCAGCGCCGGGGGCTCGGTGTTTCGGCCAAGGAGCCGCTCTATGTCACGGCGCTCGACAAGGAGAATAACCGGATTGAGGTTGGCAAAAAGTCATCTCTTGCGTGTTCTTCACTGGTTGCTTCCGGAATCAACTGGATCGGCATTGAGGAGCCAGGAGTCGCAATTGAGGCCTCCGCCAAAATCCGCTATCGTGACCGCGAAACTCCCTGCACCCTTGAGCCCCTCGGTGCGGGGTCGGCAAAAGTCTCATTCTCTTCACCAAAAAGTGCTGTGGCAAGAGGGCAGGCGGCGGTCTTTTATCGCGACCGCGAAGTGCTCGGCGGCGGCTTTATTTCGGAAGTCTTTCACCCATCCAAACTGTAACCATTGTTTTGTATTATGCTGCAACGACGCCATCTTTCGCTGACCTATCTTGAACTTGCTCCGGCAAATCCGGAAAACGCTCCACTTATGATAATGCTGCACGGTTATGGCAGCAACGAAAAGGATTTGATTCAGCTTGCGCCGTCGCTGAGTCCGGAG